>URYM01000052.1 GCA_900552095.1 uncultured Blautia sp.
GCGTAAGATCGTAGGCAGCGTCAGATGTGTATAAGAGACAGTCTCTATACCGGTAACCGTCATCGCCTGCAATTTTCCCTCGTCCCGTATCTGGGTTCTGGCAAGATCGACCCGCTTTCTGCTCACATATCCGGCCAGGATCAGCTGAAGCGCCACTGTCAGAAGGCCTATCACGGTAAGCGGCACACTGTAGGGCAGCATAACGGCCACATAGGAAAGCGCAAGCAAAAAGTGGATCACCACCGGAGCCAGACAGGATACCAGAATCTCTGCCACCTCTTCATTTTCTTTCTGCCGGATCGCCAGATCTCCCGCCATTCTCTGAGAAAAGAACTCCATCGGAAGACGCAGAATATGCCACATAAACTGCGCCTGCGATACCATGGAAAGTTTTCCTTTTACTTTCGTCAGATACCTGCTGCTGAGCGTATGCGCAGTCAGCTGAAACAGTGCCAGCAGAAAAATCGCCTGGATCAGGCTGCTCATCCAGCCCCCGCTGTTTTCCGGCAAGATCAGGTCTATAAAAATCCGCCCTAAAAGCAGGGCGGCAATCTCCCCCAGAGCTGTCAGCAGACTGGCTGCCATCACAAAAATAAGTCCGCTGCCTGAACTGCCCAGACGGCTTTTTATAAATTTCCAAATACTCTCCCGGCTGCCCTCTCTTACAAAATCTTCTCTCGGTGTACAGGCCAGGCAAATCCCGGTAAAAGACTGTTCCAACTCTTCCATAGTAATCTGAATTTTTCCCTGCGCCGGATCATTTATGACAGCCTTATCCCCACGAAAGCCCTCCAGCACCACAAAATGATTAAAATTCCAGTGCAGGATCAGGGGGGCGTCTGATTTCTTTAAAAACTCTGCCTGACACCGGTATGCTTTTGCCTCCATCCCATAGCTTCTTGCTGCCCGGATGATATTTTTCGCATTGCTGCCATCCCGGGAAACGCCGCAGTCTCTTCGCACCTGCTCCAGGGGAATCCATTTTTTATAATAAGCCAGAACCATACAAAGACTGGCTGCTCCACACTCCAGCGCCTCCATCTGAAGGATCACCGGAACGCGGCCTCTGCTTTTTTTCTTCCGCATCTTTTACTCCAATATAAACTGAACCGGTTTTACTTCCGAAGTCACAATCACCAGATCTACCATTGTCTGAGCCTGCAGATCTATTTTTTCCTTCGGCGTAATAGTCACCTGATAGACGTAATCCCAGCGAATCAGGCGATCCTGCAGCCAGTCGCCGACAAGAAAAGCCGCGGCCTCTTCTCTGGAATAGGGATAGGCGCTCACGTTCGTAACCTGCCCGAATGCGGAGACACCTTTCTCCCCTATTCTGCTGATGGCAGTCCTACAGCCTTCCAGGCCATCCACTTCCGTTTCCGCCGGAAGATAACAGGAAATCTGTCCATTTTCCTCCACAATCCCCTGTATCTCTATCGTTTTTGAAATCGTACCGGTAAATCCCCATACCAGTACTCCCGCTGCCAGAAAAAGCAACGCTGCCAGCACGATCCATGCTCCCGGATCAGCTACCCGTATATATCGATCCAGCCGCTCCGGCGAGGTGATCCGTTCCAGCTGTTCTTCCCGAAAAAGACGTTTCTTCATCATTTTCCCCCCTGGTTATACTGCCTTTATTTTATTTTTTCTCCTTCCCAACTGCAATGATTCTGTCCCAACTCAAACAAAATACGGCGCAACTCAAACTTTCCTCAATTGCAATTTTCAAACTTGTTTACTATAATAGATTGCAGACATAAAACTTTTCAAAATTCAGAAAGGACTTACTTCGTGTTATACCACATTGCTGTCTGTGACGATGATGAATTGTTTACAGAAAAATTCAAAAACCAGCTGTTACAGGCTGTTCCCGGACTGAATGTCCAGGTCTCTGTCCACATTTTTCACGATACTGTTTCGCTTATGGAAGAACTTTTGAATGGTATCTGTTTTGATCTGATTTTTCTTGATATTTACATTAAAAATGAAAATGGATATGAATTTGCCCGTCAGCTGCGCAAACGCGGCATCACGTCGGATCTGATTTTTATCACCATAACCTCTGATTATGCGGTGGCTGGCTATGAAGTCTCTCCTCTTCTCTATCTGATCAAACCAGTCACACAGGAAAAACTGACACAGGCACTTACTTTCTTTATACAAAAACATACTCCCCGCCACCTGTCCCTGCGTCTGAGCGGAGAACTTTTTTCCATAAATATTTCAGATATTCTCTATCTGGAAGTACAGGGACATACCGTTTCTTTTTATCTGATTTCCGGAAAAAAGCTGAAAAGCCGCCTGTCTCTGCGCAGCCTGGCCAGCAAACTTCCCTCGTCTCTTTTTGTCCAATCTCATCAGAGTTATATCGTCAATCTGGATCACATTGAATCCATCACTCGATATCACCTGATGCTAAGCAATAAACAGATCCTGCCCATCAGCCAGTCCCGTTATCTGGAGCTGCAGAAACAGTTTTTAAATTATTCCAGCCATCAAAAAATCTGGGTGTGACTTTTCTCACACCCAGATTTTTTAATCCTGCACTGATATTTCTTCTTCCGGAAGACATAGATTTGTCCGAACTGTAAAACTTTCCGCTTCTCTGATCATCTCCAGAATTCCGGAATACTTTTCTGCCACATCTTTCATCACAGTCAGTCCAAATCCATGGTTTCTCTTATCCTTTTTCTTTGTTTTCTCTGTTTCCGCCTCTTTTTCCTTCTCGGAATCCACACTATTTTTACAAGAAATAAACAAAAAACTTTTTCTTTTAAAAATTTTCAGTTCAATATATGTTTTATCCCTCTTCTTCATCCGAAGGCAGGCCTCCAGTGCATTTTCCAGCATATTGGATAAAAGCATGCTTAAATCCACCGGGTCGATCTGCAGGTTCACCGGCACATGGATCTGACAATGCACAGAAACACCATTCTCCCTGGCCTGATTCAGCGGAAATCCCACAATAGAATTAATTTCCACATTCTGACTGTAAGTCTGTCCGGATCTCTTTTCTGTCTCTGTCAGAACTGACTGAATATACCCTTCTGCCCTCTCTTTCTCACCTGCCCGTGTCAGTTCATAAAGGGTCTGCATATGATGGCGCATTTCATGATTTCTCCGGCGGGACTCCTCGTCCGCCTGCAGAATCAGCGCATAATTATCTCTGGCAAAACGCCCCCGCTCCAAAAGAGCCGCCACCCGCTGCTGTTCCTGCCCTCTCCAGGTAAAAAATTGGGTCAGCGTCAGCAGCGTAATCACATAAACAACCAAAGACGCTCCCAAGCGAACCGCAGGCACATAATTGCCCGCCCGCACAGAGGCAATCACCGTTTGAGGATAGGAGAAAATCCCTCCTGCCAATTCTGTAGAATTTTGCATTGCTGTAAAGAAAAAAGCAAACAGGAAGAAAACTGAAAGCTGCACCAACGGCACTTTCCGCCCCCGCTTTTTCCGATCCTGAATATATAAAACCAGAAGAAAGACCGCATAACAGGATAAAAAGCCTGCTCCCCAAAACTCAGATTCCCACGCACCGCCCGGCAGGATCTTTTTATTTACCCAGTCATAAAATCCACTGTAATATCCCACCGGCGAACGATACACATTATCCAAAAATAGAAGAATGTAAAATACAAAAAGAGCCGCCAGACTTCCCAAACTAAAATTATGGCGCAAAGACTCCGCCATGCAGAGCCCTATTCCCAGCACAAGCGCTGCCCAGCCGGCCAGTTTCAAAACAGGATAGACCATCCCTGCCGCATTCGCTGCCAGGACAGTCGTAGGATTCTGCAGCATCAGATACGGAAGATAACAGGATTCACTTTCCTCCGGATAATAAGAAAAAACCTCCAGCATCTTCCCCTGATAATCTTCCGGCAGACTGAATACTATACTGCGCCATGGGCGAAGATTTTCCACTTCTTC
The DNA here is from genome assembly GCA_900552095.1 of uncultured Blautia sp. GTDB lineage: Bacteria > Bacillota > Clostridia > Lachnospirales > Lachnospiraceae > Egerieimonas. The sequence continues at coordinate 3,928 of URYM01000052.1, forward strand.
CGGATTGATCAGATAACCATTCTCATCTCTCTCCGGATTGGAAAAATCACTGTAAAGCCTTTCCCCGTCCAGAAAAACCTCTCCACCGCACCCTGTAAAATCAATCTTTAAACTGGCTCCCTCCAGATCTTCCGTCATAACCCTGCTCTGCTTTACCACCTCATAAGTTCCGTCTCCCAGAATAAAATCATATTCACTGCTGTACTGTGGCTCTTCCCTGCTTATTTCCCCGTTCCGGGTTCTGATTTCATAACTCCAGCCGAGACTTTCACTTTTTCTGTCGCTCAAAACAATATCCTGAAACTCTGTCCTACTTACAGCCCAGAAAACTCCCAGGATCAAAAACAGGGCTGCCGCACAAAGCAGCAGCCCAATCCATTTCTTTTTCTTCTTTCTTTTCTTATCCGTCACGTTCTTCCCACACTACTCTTCTTTATCTTCAAAAGCTTCTTTTACTTTATCCATAAAGCTCTTTTTCTTCTCACTTTTCTTTCCTTCGCCTCTGGCTCCCAGTGAATTTCCGCTGGCCATATCGAAGTCACGCAGCGCCTCTTTGGCTTCCTCGGAAAGCCGGGTCGGAACCTGCACCACCAGAGTCACATAATGATCCCCCCGCACATTTTTGTTCCGAAGGGAGGGCACGCCTTTTCCTTTCAGGCGGATCTTGGTATCCGTCTGTGTCCCCGGTTTTACCTCATACTCTACTTCCCCGTCCACTGTTGTAATCCGGATCTTTCCGCCCAGAGCTGCCTGAGCAAAAGTAATGGGAGCTGTGGAAAATATGTTCATATCCTGACGCTGCAGCACAGGATGACGGGCCACCTGTACCTCCACCAGCAGATCGCCTCTGGGACCGCCGTTGGTTCCCGGCTCTCCCTTCTCCCGGATCCTGATACTCTGCCCGTTGTCAATACCGGCCGGCACAGATACCTGAATCTTCTTTCTGGAGGAGGTATATCCGGTTCCCCGGCAGTCCGGACATTTTTCTTTTATAATCTTTCCGGTTCCCTGGCAGTCCGGACACACGGTCACATTCTGCATCATCCCGAACATGGACTGCTGGGTATAGACGATCTGTCCTTTTCCCTGACACTTGGGACAGGTCACCGGAGAAGTTCCCGGCTTCGCCCCCGTTCCGTTACAGCTCTTGCAGGGATCCTTCAAGTTCACTTCCAGCTCCTTCTCGCAGCCAAAAACTGCCTCCTGGAAGGTAATATGGATCACCGCCCGCAGGTTTGCGCCCTTCATAGGACCGTTATTCGCCCTTCCGGACCGTCTTCCGCCGCCGAAGAGATCTCCGAAAATGTCTCCGAAAATATCTCCCATATCCTGTCCGGAGAAATCAAATCCTCCGAAACCGCCAAAACCGCCGGCTCCTGCACCGCCGCCGTTCTCAAATGCCGCGTGGCCGTACTGGTCATACATTTTCCGCTTTTCCGGATCACTTAAAATACCGTAGGCTTCCGTGGCTTCCTTAAATTTTTTCTCCGCCTCTTTATCTCCCGGATTAATATCAGGATGGTACTTCTTTGCCAGTTTCCGGTAAGCCTTTTTCAGAGTTGCCTCATCTGCTCCCCGGTCAACACCGAGCACCTCATAATAATCACGCTTATTCTCAGCCATAACTGTTCACCTTTTCTAAACTTGAGTTAGGACGGGGGAATCTCTTCCTCCGTCCCAACCTGGATTCTACAGGAACTGTATCAAAAAGTCAATTCCCCTTATACCTCTTTATAGTCAGCGTCTACTACATCATCGCCGTAACCTGCCTCACCGGATGCGCCGGTTCCTGCTCCAGCGCCTCCCATGTCGGGGCCTGCGCCCTGAGCGCCCTGGGCAGCCTGTGCCTGCTCATACATTTTGGCGAACAGTTTCTGTGCGCTCTCCATCAGTTTTTCTTTTGCGGCCTTAATGTCAGCCACCTGGCTGTCCGTCAGCTCCGCATCCTTATTCTGCTCAAGCAGAGATTTCAGGGCGTTCAGATCTGCTTCCACAGCTGTCTTATCGTTGGAATCCAGCTTGTCGCCGGCCTCTTCCAGAGCTTTCTCTACCTGGAACACCATAGCGTCCGCATCATTTCTGGTATCGATTGCCTCTTTTCTCTTCTTATCCTGAGCCTCAAACTCAGCTGCTTCCTTAACTGCCTTCTCAATCTCGGAATCAGACATATTGGAACCTGCAGTAATGGTGATGTGCTGCTCTTTTCCGGTTCCCAGATCTTTTGCAGATACATTTACAATGCCGTTTGCGTCGATATCAAAGGTTACTTCAATCTGAGGAACTCCTCTTCTTGCCGGCGGGATTCCGTCCAGACGGAACTGTCCCAGAGACTTGTTATCCCTTGCAAACTGACGCTCGCCCTGTACCACATTGATATCTACTGCAGTCTGATTATCTGCCGCCGTGGAGAATACCTGGCTCTTCTTGGTGGGGATCGTCGTATTACGCTCGATCAGGCGGGTTGCAATTCCTCCCATCGTCTCAATAGACAGAGACAGCGGAGTGACATCCAGAAGCAGGATATCGCCTGCGCCGGCATCTCCTGCCAGCTTGCCACCCTGGATGGAAGCACCCAATGCCACACACTCATCCGGGTTCAGGGATTTGCTGGGCTCATGTCCGGTCAGCTGTTTTACCTTATCCTGTACTGCCGGAATACGGGTAGATCCGCCTACCAGCAGAACCTTGCTCAGCTCAGAAGCGGTCAGACCCGCATCAGACAGGGCACGGCGCACCGGCTCTGCAGTCAGCTCAACCAGTTCATGAGTCAGTTCATCAAATTTTGCCTTGGTCAGGTTCATATCAAAATGCTTCGGTCCCTCTGCCGTTGCAGTGATGAAGGGCAGGTTGATGTTGGTGGTAGTAGCGGAAGAAAGCTCTTTCTTCGCCTTCTCAGCCGCCTCTCTCAATCTCTGCATAGCCATTTTATCACCGGACAGATCCACACCCTCTGTTCTCTTGAACTCGGAAAGCATATACTCGGTGATCTTCTGGTCGAAGTCATCGCCGCCCAGACGGTTGTTTCCTGCTGTGGAGAGAACCTCGATCACGCCGTCGCCGATCTCAATGATAGATACATCAAAAGTACCGCCGCCCAGGTCATATACCATGATCTTCTGCTCATTTTCATTGTCCAGTCCATAAGCCAGAGCAGCTGCAGTGGGCTCGTTGATAATACGTTTTACTTCCATACCGGCAATCTTTCCTGCATCCTTGGTTGCCTGACGCTGTGCGTCATTGAAATAAGCCGGAACAGTGATCACTGCCTCTGTTACCTTCTCGCCCAGATAATTCTCTGCATCGCTTTTCAGTTTCTGCAGGATCATCGCGGAAATCTCCTGGGGAGAATATTTCTTGTCATCGATGGATACGCGGTAATCGCTTCCCATATGTCTCTTGATAGAAGAAATCGTTTTGTCTGCATTGGTAACAGCCTGGCGCTTCGCCGGCTCACCGACCAGTCTTTCCCCTGTCTTTGTAAATGCCACAACAGACGGTGTAGTTCTTGCTCCCTCTGCATTTGCGATAACAGTGGGTTTTCCACCTTCCATAACGGCCACACAGCTGTTGGTTGTTCCTAAATCAATACCGATAATTTTTCCCATGATTCTTTCCTCCTGTTTTATTCAAAACTCTGTATTTAATACTTCTGATACTCTGTTTAATTGGCAACCTTGACCATGCTGTGGCGGACTACAAATTCTTTGTACATATAGCCTTTCTGGAATTCCTCCACCACAATGTTCTCTCCCACACTTTCATCTTCCACATGCATCACCGCATTGTGGAAATCGGGGTCAAACTCAGCGCCGACAGCTTCGATCGCTTTCACGCCCATACCTTCCAGCGTAGTCATCAGCTGCTTGTAGATCTGAGCAACGCCCGTCACAAAAGGATCTTCCTTCTGCTCTTCCGGAACACCTGCCAGGCCTCTCTCGAAATTATCCACCACCGGAAGGATCTTCTCCACAATTTCTTTGGCTCCCACCATATACATGCCGGCCTTTTCCTTCTCCGTGCGTTTTCTGTAATTATCAAATTCGGCAATCTGCCGTTTCAGCCTGTCTGTCAGATCTGCAATCTGTTCATCCTTTTTGTCTTTTTTTTCTTTCTTCTTGCCGAAGAAGCCTTTTTTCTCCGGTTCTTTTTCTGTTTCCGGAACTTCCTGCTCTTCACAGGCCGCTTCCTGCTCCTTCGTCTCTTCTGTCTCTTTGGCGGCTGTCTCTTCCGCCTGATCTTCCTTTATCTCTTCGGCTGTTGTTTCTTTTTTCATCTCTTCGCTCAACTTTTTCCGCCGCCTTTCTACGTTTTCTTAAATATGGTATCCAGCTGTACCTTGAGGGTTTTCAGATTATCCACTACATTTTCATAATCCATCCGCTTCGGCCCTATGATACCGATCGTTCCCCGCATGCCCTGGCCAAGTTCATACGTAGCAGTCACCACGCTGCAGTCCTTCATCGTAGAAACAGGAGTCTCACTTCCGATATAAACCTGAATACCGGTGTTCTCCTCATTTTCCACTTCTTTGACCATCTCCGCCAGTACATCTTTTTCCTCAAATGCGGAAATCAGCTCGCTGGCTCTGCTGCTGTCTGCCAGTTCCGGATACTTGAAAATATTGGTGGCTCCGCTGGTATAAACCTGCACATCCTCCTCCACATCCAGGGCTTCCGCCACCGCATCCATCACATCACTGACCACCTGACTGTGGATTCCCGCCTGCTCTTTCATGCGGGCGATCAGTCCCAGGTTGATCTCCTGAACGGTCAGCCCGTTAAGCTGCGTGTTCAGAAGGAGGTTCAGCTTTAAGATCTTTTCATCGTCGATGGGCTCTTTCAGATTCAGAATCTGATTCTTAACCAGATTGCCCTCCACCACGATCACTGCCAGAAGCTGCTCTTCATTGACTTTGGACAGCTGAATAAATTTTACTTTGTTCTGGTGATAAGAAGGTCCCGTGATCATGGTAGCATAATTGGTGTTGGCTGCCAGCACCTTTACCACCTGCTTCAAAACCTTCTCCATCTTGTTGGTCTTCTCGATCATCAGATCCTTAATCTCAGCCACTTCCTGCTGCTTCTCCTGCATCAGAGCATCCACATAGAGCCGATACCCTTTATCCGACGGGATCCGGCCAGCAGAGGTATGGGGCTGTAAAATATATCCCTGTTCCTCCAGGTCTGACATCTCATTTCGGATCGTCGCAGAGCTGAGATTCAAATCTGTATATTTGGAAATGGTTCTGGAGCCAACCGGCTCTCCGGTTTCCAGGTAGGTCTGAATAATCGCTTTTAAAATCTTACTTTTTCTCTCATCCAACTCCATCCTGCGCTCCTCCTTTCCTGGTTGTTAGCACTCATTTGTATGGAGTGCTAATACCTATGCTCTTAAGATAGCACTGCATTTCTTCTTTGTCAATAGCTTTCCCAAATTTTTTTATTTTTCCCAGGATGCATTTTCCTGTCAAACAAAAACTGCCTCACCGGCAGACTTTCTTCTGCTGTGCCCGGTAAGGCAGACTTTCTTCTCATTTTTATTTCAAAATTCTGCAGGAGAATCCCGGAAGTTCCAATACCTCCTCATAAACCTCTCCGCTCTCCGCATCGATCCATTTTCTAATCTTTTCCAGTCGCACCGGCTCTTCCCTGAAACTGTCTCTTATACACATCTGACGCTGCCGACGATCT
>URYM01000053.1 GCA_900552095.1 uncultured Blautia sp.
AGATGTGTATAAGAGACAGAGCCTGCATTGTAACCGACACACAGATGGGAAAATCAGGGATCAATAAAAAGGCGCTGGCCAGATTCGGAGGGGAAGTATACTGCTTTATGTCTGATGAGGATGTGGCGGCGAAGGCAAAGGAAAAAGAGAGTACCCGGGCCACGGTCAGTATGGATAAGGCGGCGGAACTGGACAGACCTCTGATCTTTGCCATTGGAAATGCGCCTACCGCTCTGATCCGTCTCTATGAGCTGATTACAGAGGGAAAATTAAGGCCGGAGCTGATTATCGGCGTCCCGGTTGGCTTTGTCAATGTGGTGCAGTCAAAAGAACTGATCATGCAGACCGATGTGCCCTATATTGTGGCCAGAGGAAGAAAAGGCGGAAGCAATATTGCAGCCTGTATCTGCAACGCGCTGCTCTATGGGATTGATAACAGAAGGGACTGAGAAAGTATGTTTGGAGAGTGCCACGCCCATCTTTTCATGAATGGGACAGACTATAAAAAGGCGGTCATGGACCATAAGGGTCACCCGGCGGAGAGTCTGGTGCGTGCTCATCTGAAGGCGTATCAGGACAGAGGAATCACTTATGTGAGGGAAGGCGGGGATCCTTACGGTGTTTCCGCTCTTGCCAGGGAACTGGCGCCGGAGTACGGGATCACGTATCGAACCTCGCTTTTTGCCGTTCACAGGAAGGGGCGTTACGGCGGAATCGTGGGTTTTGCCTATGAAGACAGCAGAGAATATGCAGCTCTGGTAAGAAAAGTGAAAGCGCTGGGCGGTGATTTTATTAAGATCATGACTACCGGAATCATGGATTTTAAGACGGATCACACTCTGACCTGCGCAAGTCTTCCGGCAGAGGAAATCCGGGAACTGGTACATATTGCCCACGAGGAAGGGCTGGCTGTCATGACTCACACCAACAGTGCCAGAGGAGTGCAGAGGGCGGCGGAGGCGGGGGTGGACTCCATTGAGCATGGAAATTTTCAGGACAGGGAAAGTCTGGACTGCCTGGCTGAATCCGGCGCGGTCTGGGTACCTACCTGTGTGACAGTGAAAAATCTGATCGGCTGCGGCCGTTTTTCGGATGACATCCTGAAACGGATTTACCGAGGATTTCAGGAAAATCTCAGGTATTTTTATAAAAAAGGAGGACAGGCAGCCCTGGGGAGCGATGCGGGGGCATATCAGGTACTCCACGGCCAGGGACTTCTGGATGAATATGAGGCTTTTTCGGAGACGCTTCTGCCGCAAACCGGAAGGGAAGAACTGGATCAGTGGCTGAAAAGGGGAGAGGCAGAGATCCGGAAAAAATTTTGATTTGAGTTCTGTGATAAAATACTTGCAAGGTGTGGGATAATTTGTTAAAATCAAAACGATAACGAATATTATTATTATACATACAAGGAGGAAATCACATGAGCTCATGTTCAACCTGTTCCAGCTGTTTCGGCAGCAAGACCTGCGCCAGCGCAGATAAACCCCTTGAGGCTTTTATCCGGGAACTTCCCATGGAAACTTCCCATCACCGTGTAGACAGCCAGTCTACCAAATGTGGTTTCGGCCTGCAGGGCGTCTGCTGCCGTCTCTGTGCCAACGGACCCTGCCGGATCACCCCCAAGTCTCCCAGAGGAATCTGCGGTGCGGATGCGGATACGATCGTTGCCCGCAATTTTCTGCGCGCAGTAGCCTGCGGAAGCGGATGTTATATCCATATTGTGGAGAATACAGCGCTGAACTTAAAGAACACTGCTCTGGCAAAAGGAAATATCCGTTCTGAGGAGTCTTTAAACCGTCTGGCAGAGGTTCTGGGAATTACCGGTACCGACAAGTACGATCTGGCAGTAAAAGTAGCTGACGCTGTTCTTGCCGACCTGTATAAGCCGGATTATGTGCAGATGGAACTGATCGAGAAGCTGGCATATTCTCCCCGGCTGAAAGCCTGGAAAGAACTGGGGATCATGCCCGGAGGCTCCAAGTCTGAGGTTTTTGCCGGAGTAGTAAAATGTTCCACCAACTTAAACTCTGATCCCATGGATATGCTGGTACACTGCCTGAAGCTGGGAATCTCCACAGGCGTATACGGGCTTATGCTGACGAACCTGTTAAATGATATTCTTCTGGGCGAGCCGGAGATCCGTTTTGCCCCGGTGGGCCTTAATGTGATCGATCCGGATTATATCAACGTGATGATCACCGGACATCAGCATTCCATGTTTACTTATATTCAGGATCGTCTGACCGATGAGGATGTGGTGGAGAAGGCGAAAGCAGCCGGAGCAAAAGGGTTCAAACTGGTTGGCTGTACCTGTGTAGGACAGGATCTTCAGCTGAGAGGCGCCCATTATACAGAGGTATTCCCGGGACATGCGGGAAATAACTATACCAGCGAGGCAATCCTGGCGACGGGCGCCATCGACGGTGTGCTGTCTGAGTTTAACTGTACACTTCCGGGAATTGAGCCGATCTGCGATGCGCTGAAGATCAAGCAGATCTGTATTGATGACGTGGCAAAGAAGAAAAATGCAGAGCTGATTCCCTTCAACTTTGAGACCAGAGTGGAAGACGGGGAAAAGATCATTGATGAACTGATCGAGGCATACAAAGAGCGCCGCGGGCAGGTGGAGCTGCGCCTGATGCCGGAGCACGGAAATAAAAATACGCTGACTGGTGTATCTGAACTGTCCCTGAAGAAATTCCTGGGTGATTCCTGGAAACCGCTGATCGATCTGATCGTTTCCGGAAAGATCAAAGGTGTTGCCGGCGTGGTGGGATGTTCTTCTGTGGCATACGGCCATGATACGCTGACGGTGGAACTGACCAAAGAACTGATCAAGAGAGATATTATTGTTCTTTCTGCAGGCTGTTCTTCAGGAGGAATTGAAAACTGCGGCCTTATGACTCCGGAAGCTGCCGAACTGGCAGGGCCGGGATTAAAAGAGGTGTGCAAGTCTCTCGGTATTCCGCCCGTACTCAATTTCGGCCCCTGTCTGGCGATCGGCCGTCTGGAGATGGTGGCTACTGAGCTGGCCCGGGAGATCGGCATTGATATTCCTCAGCTTCCTCTGGTGCTGTCCGCAGCCCAGTGGCTGGAAGAGCAGGCTCTGGCGGACGGTGCCTTTGGCCTGACGCTCGGTCTGCCTCTGCACCTTGGCGTGCCGCCCTTTATCACCGGCAGTCCTCTGGTAACGAAGGTACTCACCGAGGATATGAAAAATATTACCGGCGGTCAGGTGATCGTAGATGCGGATGCCGTATCTGCAGCGGACAAGCTGGAAGCTATTATTGAGGAGAAGAGAAAAGGACTGCAGATCTAAGGAGGAATCAGCATGAAGCGAATCTTTATCGATCCATCTAAGTGCGATGGCTGCAAGAGCTGTTCCCTGGCCTGCATGCAGGCTCATCGGGAAACTCCGGGAACCATCTATGACCTGGATCTGACAGATCCGAAGAATCAGTCCCGCAATTTCATCAAAAGTGACGGCAAGGGGGGATATATTCCCCTGTTCTGCCGCCACTGCAAGGATGCGGGCTGTGTAAATGCCTGCATGAGCGGTGCTCTGACCAAAGATCCTGAGACTGGTCTTGTAAAATATGACAGAACAAAATGTGCAGGCTGCTACATGTGTGTGATGAACTGCAAGTTTGGGATTCCCCAGCCGGATGTCTCTTTGCACTATATGGTAAAATGTGATTTCTGTGAGGGCATTTCTGACACACCCAGCTGTGTGAAGGCCTGTCCCACCGGAGCCATTTACGTAAAGGAGGTGTAGCGATGGGGGAATATGTGATCATCGGAGCGGGAGCGGCCGGAATCAAGGCGGCGGAACAGCTGCGCAAGATGGATAAGGAAAGCGGAATTACGATGGTGTCTGTGGACGGCCATGTGCATTCCCGCTGTATGCTGCACAAATATCTCGGCCATGAGCGTACGGTGGAGGGGATTAATTTTGTTCCGGAGGATTTTTTTGAGAAAAATCAGATCCGCTGGGTGAAAGAGAAGAAAGTGGAGTCCGTAAAGCCGGAAGAAAAACAGGTGATCCTGGAAGGCGGAGAAGGGATTCCCTACAACAAGCTTCTTATCGCCACCGGAGCAGCTTACTTTATTCCGCCTATTCCGAATTTCCGGGAGGCGAAAAACGTTTATGGATTCAGGGACTTCTCCGACGCGAAGGCTATGGATGAGGCGGTGGAAGGAAAGAAACGGGTCTTTATCGTGGGATCCGGGCTGGTTGGTCTGGATGCAGCTTCTGCGCTCTGCCACAGAGGGTATGAGGTAGGCATTGCCGAGATGGCAGGGAGGGTGATGCCTCTCCAGACAGATGACCATGCGGCTTCGTTATATCAGAAGGCTTTTGAGGAAGCCGGATGTACGTTTTATCTGGGAATTGGAGTAACTGGTTCCAGAATGGATGAAGAGGGAAATCTGACGCATGTGATCCTCTCGGACGGCAGAGAGATCCCCTGTGATGTGGTGATGGTTGCGGCTGGTGTACGTCCCCAGATTGGATTTCTGGAGGGAAGCGGCATGGAAACAGGACGCGGGATAGAAGTGAATGAGTATCTGGAGACCAGTATTTCCGATATTTATGCGGCTGGCGATGTAACCGGACTTTCCGGTGTCTGGCCGGATGCTTTTATTCAGGGAAGAACAGCAGCCATGAATATGGCGGGAGAAAAAACGGTGTATGAGAAACCCTATCCCTTTAAGAATACCAGCAGTTTCTTTGGTATTACCATGCTGTCTCTGGGCAAGCTGGATCCCATTCCGGAGGGAGCTGTGGTGGAGACGGAAGAGAACCGCGGCACTTATAAAAAGGCGATTCTTCTGGATGGAAAGCTGCAGGGACTTCTGATTCAGGGGGATATTTCCAATACGGGAATTTATCTGGAACTGATTAAAAACCAGATTGACATAAGCGGCTTGAAAAAGTCGGTTTTTGATCTGTCTTATGCGGATTTCTTCCATATAAATGAAGAGACAGGAGCATTTTCCTATCAGGAGTAAAAGATTTTATGAAAACATTGGTAATAGCGGAAAAACCCTCGGTAGGCCGGGATATCGGCCGGGTTCTCCACTGCCAGGGAAAAGGAAATGGTTCTCTGGAAGGCCCCCAGTACATTGTTACCTGGGGGCTTGGCCATTTAGTGGAGCTTCAGGCGCCGGAGGGGTATAAACCGGAATATAAAGAATGGCGGATGGAAGATCTGCCGATTATGCCGGAACATCTGAAGACGGAAGTGATCCGGCAGACCGGAAAGCAGTTTCAGACCGTGAAGGGGCTGCTGCACCGGAAAGATGTAAAAGATGTGGTGATTGCCACGGATGCCGGGCGGGAGGGAGAACTGGTAGCCCGATGGATTCTGGAGAAGGCGGGAAACAGAAAACCCTGCCGTCGTCTCTGGATATCCTCTGTGACAGATAAGGCGATCCGGGAAGGATTTGCGCATTTAAAGGACGCAAAAGAATATGATAATCTGTACCGGGCGGCGGTGAGCCGGGCGGAAGCGGACTGGCTGGTGGGCATTAATGCTACCCGGGCGCTGACCTGCAAGTACAATGCCCAGCTCTCCTGCGGAAGGGTTCAGACACCGACCCTGGCCATGATTGCCGCCAGGGAAGAAGAAATCCGCCGTTTTGTGCCCCGGAGTTATTATGGGCTGAGCATGTCCGGACAGGGGATGATCTTTCAGTGGAAAGATAAAAAGTCGGGCAGCACATCTTCCTTTGAGCGGGAAAGGATAGAAAAAATCCGGGATAAGTGCAGCGGCGAAGAGCTGGTTATTCTTCAAGTCGAAAAAAAGGAGAAGCGAAAGGACGCGCCGGCTCTTTATGATCTGACGGAACTTCAGAGGGAGGCCAATCAGAAGTTTGGATTTTCCGCCAAGGAGACGTTAAATATCATGCAGCGGCTCTATGAGAATCACAAGGTACTCACCTATCCCAGGACAGATTCCAGGTATCTTACCTCCGATCTGGTAAGTACGCTGCAGGAACGTCTGGAAGCCTGTGGCACAGGACCCTACCGGAAGCTGGCGTCAGCACTCAGAAAGAAAAATTTCACAGCGAAGCTGCCCTGTGTCAATGACGGGAAGGTAACGGATCACCATGCGATCATTCCCACAGAACAGTTTGTGGATCTGACTCATATGACCGCGGAGGAGCGAAAGATTTATGATCTGACAGTACGCCGCTTTCTGGCGGTGCTCTACCCGCCCTGCCGCTATGAGTCTGTGACGGTAACGGCGGAAGCCGGAGGAGAGATTTTTACAGCATCCGGAACGCATATTCTGGAGGCAGGATGGAGAGAAGTGTATCGGGAGGAGGATCCGGAGGAACTGAAGGAACAGATGCTGCCGGATCTGAAAAAGGGGGATCACCTCAGAGATTTCTCCTGCTCACTGAAAGAAGGAAAGACAAAGCCTCCGGCCCGCTTTACAGAGGCCGCTCTTCTGTCGGCTATGGAAAATCCGGTAAAATATATGGAGTCCGGAGACAGGGGACTGGCAAAGACGCTGGGAGAAACCGGCGGACTGGGAACGGTGGCTACCCGGGCAGATATTATAGAGAAGCTTTTTTCCAGTTTTCTTCTGGAAAAAAAGGGTCAGGAGATTTATCTGACAGCGAAGGCCAGGCAGCTTTTGGAGCTGGTTCCGGAAGATCTGAAGAAACCGGAGCTGACAGCGGTGTGGGAACAGAAGCTTTCGGGGATGGCGAAAGGAAACTTAAAGAGGGATGTTTTCATGAAGCAGATCCGGGATTATACCCGGGAACTTCTGGAGGAAATCCGGACAGAAGAGGGCACTTTTCGTCATGAAAATGTGACAAATAAAAAATGCCCCAGCTGCGGCAAACGTCTCCTGGCAGTAAATGGAAAAAATGCCCGCCTTCTGGTATGTCAGGACCGTTCCTGCGGTTACCGGGAAACAGTGTCACGGACGACCAATGCCCGATGTCCCGTCTGCCATAAACGGATGGAAATGGTGGGAAAAGGAGAAGATGCCCGCTTTGTATGTTCCTGCGGTCATAAGGAGCGGCTGAGCAAATTTCAGGAGCGGAGAAAAAAAGAGGGAGCCGGAGTTTCTAAAAAAGATGTGAACGCTTATCTGAAAAAACAGCAGAAGGAAGCAAAAGAATCGATTAATAACGCTTTTGCGGAGGCTTTTAAAAATCTGAAGCTGTAGAAGAGTGGAGGACTATGACAAAAGAAGATCGGGTTGTGAGGTATCTGGAGCGGGCTGCAAAAGAACTGCTTTATGATACAGGATATTATAAAGAAGAGCTGGGAATCTCTGATGAGGATATTCGGGAAATTCAGAAAAAACGGGAAGCAGAGATTAGTTTAAAGCCGACAGAAAAGCGAAATCTGGTCGTGAAGCAGAGTATAAAACCGCTGCTGAAATCATATGGATATTCTGTTTCCGGGGTGGACTGGCGCAGAGAACTGGAGGATGCTTATCTTATCATCCACATGATAAATTCTCAGTTTAACAGCATTGTGACCGGGGCAAATTTCAGATTTCACATCAGTGCTGCAAAGAAGGAGGAGATAAAAGGAAAGCTGTCCGATGAGTGGATGTATCATCAGGGGGAGGAGCTGAATCAGTTTGATTTCCTCCCTTACTGTGGAATGCTCTCTCCCTATTACTCCGGAGGAATGTATCAGATTGACGGATATAAGAATTTTCTTCCGTCGGATACGCCGGTGGAAGAAATCTGCAGGCAGATAGAGGAAGATTTTGGATCCTGTATTCTTCCCGAACTGGCAGAAGTTTCCTGTTACCATGATTTTCAGCTTTTGCGGGAGCGAAAGAGAAAAGCGAGGGGAGCGAAGGAGATCTTTCTGCTGCGCTATTATTATATGGCACAGCGATGGGCGGCAGACTTTACCGGACAGGGGATGGAGCATCTGAAAAGGGCGGCAGAAGAAATGAAGCTGAGCAGAGAAGATATTCTTTCTCATATGGAATGGCTGGAAATCTGCAGAGAAAATTCGGATTTTCCCGGATTTGATGCGCGGGAATTTGTGCGGAAATCTGCAGAGCAAAGAATCTGATATAATAAAGAACAAAAAGACTGCCCGCCTTTCGGTGAGCAGTCTTCTTGTTGTAATTTATTTCTGAGGACCAGCAGCAACCAGTGCTTTGCCCAGCTCGTTGCCTTCGTATTTTGCGAAGTTCTTGATGAAACGTCCAGCCAGATCCAGTGCTTTGGTCTCCCATTCGGAAGCGTCAGCATAGGTATCGCGGGGATCCAGGATTGCGGGATCTACGCCCGGAAGCTCGGTGGGAACTTCAAAGTTGAAGTACGGGATCTTCTTGGTCGGTGCATTTAAGATAGAGCCGTCCAGGATTGCATCGATGATACCACGGGTATCGCGGATGGAGATACGTTTTCCGGTTCCGTTCCAGCCGGTATTTACCAGGTAAGCTTTTGCGCCGCTTTCTTTCATCTTCTTAACCAGCTCTTCTGCATATTTGGTCGGATGCAGCTCCAGGAATGCCTGGCCGAAGCAAGCGGAGAAGGTGGGGGTAGGCTCGGTGATACCGCGCTCAGTACCTGCCAGTTTTGCAGTGAATCCAGACAGGAAGTAGTACTCGGTCTGCTCCGGAGTCAGGATAGATACGGGAGGCAGTACGCCGAAAGCATCTGCAGACAGGAAGATCACATTCTTTGCTGCAGGAGCTGCGGATACCGGGCGAACGATCTTCTCAATGTGGTCGATCGGGTAGGATACACGGGTGTTCTCGGTTACGCTCTTGTCGGTGAAGTCAATTTTGCCTTCAGCATCCAGGGTAACATTCTCAAGCAGAGCGTTGCGTTTGATTGCGTTGTAGATATCCGGCTCGGAATCTTTATCCAGGTCGATAACTTTGGCATAGCAGCCGCCCTCGAAGTTAAACACGCCGTTGTCATCCCAGCCGTGCTCGTCGTCGCCGATCAGCAGACGCTTGGGATCCGTGGAAAGGGTGGTCTTGCCTGTGCCGGACAGACCGAAGAAGATCGCGGTGTTCTCGCCGTTCATATCCGTGTTTGCGGAGCAGTGCATGGAAGCGATGCCCTTTAACGGCAGATAGTAGTTCATCATGGAGAACATGCCCTTCTTCATCTCGCCGCCGTACCAGGTGTTCAGGATGACCTGCTCCCGGGAGGTGAGGTTGAAGATAGCGGCGGTCTCGGAATTCAGGCCCAGCTCCTGATAGTTCTCCACCTTGGCCTTGGCGGCGTTGTAGGAGATGAAGTCAGGCTCGAAGTTCTCCAGTTCCTCAGCAGTGGGCTGGATGAACATATTCTTGACGAAGTGGGCCTGCCATGCCACCTCCATGATGAAGCGGATGGCCATGCGGGAGTCGTGGTTGGCGCCGCAGAACACATCCATCACAAACAGACGCTTGTTGGACAGCTGCTCCTGCGCCAGCTTCTTGCAGGCATCCCAAGCCTCCTGAGAGGCGGGCTTGTTGTCGTTTTTGAACTCGTCGGAGGTCCACCACACGGTATCCTTGGAGACGTCGTCCATCACGATGAACTTGTCCTTAGGGGAACGGCCGGTGTAGATACC
Organism: uncultured Blautia sp.; assembly: GCA_900552095.1. Lineage (GTDB taxonomy): Bacteria > Bacillota > Clostridia > Lachnospirales > Lachnospiraceae > Egerieimonas. The sequence goes on from URYM01000053.1 coordinate 9,566, forward strand.
TGTCTCTTATACACATCTGACGCTGC
>URYM01000054.1 GCA_900552095.1 uncultured Blautia sp.
AGATCTACACGCGTAAGATCGTCGGCAGCGTCAGATGTGTATAAGAGACAGTACGCTGGGCGATCTGGTGGAAGCAAAGGTGCGTGTGAAAGTTACGGCGGACGGAACTACAATTACCGGTATGAATTTTCAGGAGGGCGGCACGCTTGAACTGAAACCGGGCGAGAAGAAAATCCTTACTCCGGTATTTACCCCGGAACTTTCGGAAGGCGAGACGGCTCCGGTTCCAAAATGGACTTCTTCAAAACCGGAGGTGGCTTCGGTGGATGCCGCATCCGGTGAGATCACAGCGCTGATCCCTGGTGAGACCGAGATCACAGCGGTGATCACCAATAATCAGGGGGCTGAAGTAAAGGCATCTTGTGCGTTGACGGTTGCATCAGTTCCAGCAGAGGGGATTCTCCTTGATCAGGATGCGCTGGATCTGAATGCAGGAGATACCGCTCAGATTAATGCCCGCTTTACCCCGGATAATGCAACGGAGTTTCCTCAGCTGACCTGGAGTTCTGAGAATGATCAGATTGCTTCTGTAAAAGGTGAGGGTACCCAGGCGGTGATCACAGCTGTAAAGGGCGGTATGACGCGGATTACCGTTTCAGGAAACGGACTGAGTGCTTCCTGTGAAGTTACAGTGACCGGAAGTCAGCAGCAGGAGGCTATGCTGGAAGATATTCAGTTCAGCAGAACGGAAGGCGGGGATGGAGGTTATGAAGTAAAGTCTCCCCTGGATCCGGAGAAAAAGGAATGTACCATTCTGGTATCCGAGAAAGAAACGGAGCTTTATGTGAAGCCGGTGCTGCGGAATGGCCTGGAGGGGGCTTCCCTTTCTGTTACGTATACGTCTACCAGAGATTCCAAAGAGGTGACAGAAAAACTGGAGAACGGACAATATACCCGTCTTTCCAAAAATCCTCTGAAACGGGCGGCTGATAATACAGCGGATCTGAAAGTGAAGATTGCGGCCGGTGAGCAGACCGAGGAATATGTGGTTCATGTAGTGCGGGAGACTGTGGTGTCTAAGATTGATCTGGCAGATCAGGATGGCAATACACTTTATTATACTCCGAAGTTTGATACAAATATCCGGGAATATAAGGTGAATGTGCTGGATACGGTGACGGCTGTTCATATGGATCTGTCTGCTTATGATAAGGACAGTGTGCTGACTGTAAATGGAGAGAAGGCAGAGGGAAAGAAATTTGATCTTCCAATCACCAAAGATTCCACGCAGGCACTGATCCGGGCGGAGCAGGAAGGGATAGATGCGGCAGGATATACGCTGACGATCAACAGAGTGAAGGCAGCCGGCCTGACGGTGACGGTAGATCCGGCAGACGCTGTAGTTGCAGTCTATAACAACAAGGGAGATCGGATCTGGGAGAAAGACGGTGTTTATCCTTTGATGCCCGGCGAAGAATACACCTACACGGTGACAAAAGCAGGCTATATTTCTCAGTCCGGGACTCTGATGATAGAAGGAGCGGACAGCCGCAGCTTTAAACTGGAGAAAGCTCCGGAGACACAGCTTCCGGATCTGGATGCTGACTGGCCCGGATTCCGCAGGGATCCCAGCAATCAGGCAATTACTGAGAGCCAGACGCCCACGGACAGAAACTCTGTGGATCTGAAGTGGGAGACTCAGTTTGGAAAATATACAACCACATCTGCACCGTCAACACCGATTATTGTAGATGATAAGATTTATACGTATTCCGGGGATCAGCTTTTAATGCTGGATAAGAAGACAGGCGAAGTGATCAAACAGACAAAGATGGCCGGGCGCAGCAGCTTTGCGATTAACCCGCCGGCTTATGGCGATGGCATGATCTTTGTGGCGCTGACCGGGAAAATACAGGCATTCAATGCTAAGACCCTGGAATCTCTCTGGGTTTACACAGACCGTCTGGGAGGGCAGCCGAACTGCACAGTGCGCTATGATGACGGTTATCTCTATACCGGTTACTGGACGGGAAGAAAAGGTGGAAATATGGTATGTATTCCGGTAACCGATGAAGATCCTGCTCAGCCGCTGGAAGAGAAGAAGGCAGCCTGGACAATGTTTGACAGCGGTGGATTTTACTGGGCAGGCAGCTGGACCAATGAAAAATACGTGATGGTTGGTTCTGACCTGGGACTTCTGTACTGTCTTGACAAGAGAAGCGGTGAGGTTGTTCAGAAGATTGACACAAATGAGCTGACAGGAAACACGACAGCTGAAATCCGTTCGGATATTTCCTACTATAAGAACAGGATCTATTTTACCAGCAAGGGAGGATGGCTGTTCTCTTACAATCTGAAAGAAGACGGAACGATTGATACAGAGCATGTGATCCAGCCGCTGAAGCTGGGGAATATGAGTACCAGTACGCCTCTGGTGTATAATGGCCGGGCTTATGTAGGCGTTACATATGGCGGTAATTTTGACGGTACTTATGGAATTCAGGTGGTGGATGTGGACGAAGCTACCGGGGCTCTGGCTAAGGCTTACCAGCTGGAAACAGACGGTTATCCTCAGACTTCCGGTGTGATGAGTACCGGATACGTGGATCAGGATGGATATGTATATGTATATTTCCTGACGAATTCACCGAGAGGAACACTTTATGTTGTAAAAGATAAAAAAGGACTGACGCAGGCAGATCCGGCCAGCGGAGAACTCTATATTCCCAATCATGAACAGTTCTGTATCAGCGGAATTGCCGTGGACAGCGAGGGAACGCTTTACTTCAAGAATGATTCAGCCTGGATGATGGCGCTGGGAAAAGCAGACCTGTATCTTACAGATGTAAAGGTAAGCGGAGGCAATGCAGTTCTGGACGGAGGAGCGGCATTTAACGGAGCAAAAGACAGTCATGTGATTCAGGCGGATGCGGGGACAGAGACAATTCATCTGGAAGTGGCTGCTTCGACGGATGCGGAAGTCAGCATCAATGGAACAGCCGGAACCGCGCAGGATATTACATTGAAGGACGGACAGGCAAAAGCGGAGGTGCGTCTGAGCAAGGGAGCTTCGGTAAGAGCATATACGTTTTATGTGACAACGGAGAGCGCGCTGAGCAAACTGACGGTTACTACGATCCGAAACGGTGAGGAAGAGGGCAAACTGAATTTCAGACCTGCTTTTGATCCCCTTACAGAGAACTATACAGTGGAAAACCACGACAAGGCACAGACACTTTATCTGTGGGCGACGGCGGCAGGCAGCGAAGATACAGTCAAAGCGACTGCAATCAGCGGAGTCAAAGGAAAGGCTGAGGGAGAAGAGCTTCGTAAGAATCAGGGCAATGTGAAGTCTGGCTGGCAGGTAGAACCGGAGAATGCGGATACACCGGCGAAGGTGAAGGTAACCGTTACGGATAAGGATGGAAGCCGGATAAAAGAGTATGTACTGAGTATCGGTGGAGAAGCTGCCGGACTGCCGGGCGATTTGAACGGCGACGGGATCCTTACCATGGCGGATGCAGAAGTGCTCTTAAATGAGATTGCAGAGAGTGCGGGCGCAGACCTGGGGATCGCGGATTTAAATGGTGACGGAGAAATCAGTATGGCAGATGTGGAGCTGCTTCTGAGCAGGATTCAGGAGCAGGAGTAAAGGAGAAGAAAGATGAGAAAAAAAGGAAAATGGATGGGTGTGCTGGCCGGAGCGCTTATGATGGTAGCTGCCGCTGCAACAGGCAGGGAGACAAAAGCGGCTGTGGTGCCGGAGGTATCATTTACGATTGGAAGCATTGACGCCCAGGTGGGAGATACTGTAGACGTTACGATGCACTGGACCGGAAAGGGAACCAGCGGAGCTTCCTGCACCATGCAGTATGATCATCAGGCACTGGAACTGCAGGGGAATGTGTCCTTTGAGGGGGCGATTATGACTGCGCCTCACGGAGACAAGTTTGGATTTCTGGGAGCGGATGTGACAATTACGGCAAAGTTTAAAGTTTTAAGCTGTAAGAATTCTCAGGATCTTGTACTTAAGACCAATTATGCGAGTCAGGGAGCTGATTCTGTAGACTACTGGAAGAACTATACCGGAAAGGTAAATATTGCACATCCGGAAGATCAGAAGCAGACCGATGAGAAGCTTCCCAATTGTACGGAGGATGGATACAGAAGAGTTACCTGTGGAATGTGTGGAAAGGAGATTTCCAATGAGACACTTCCAAAGACCGGACATACAGCAGGTGACTGGAAGGTGACTAAGGAACCTACCTGTGCGGAAGAGGGAACGAAAGAAATTCACTGTACTGTATGTGATGCCCTGATGGAGACTCAGGTGATTCCGGCTACAGGAGCTCATGATTATGAATGGAAAGTGGTAAAAGAAGCCAGCTGCACGGAAAAAGGTTCCAAAGAGGGAACCTGCAAGGTGTGCCATGCAACTACTGAAGAAGAGATCCCGGTAAAGGCACATACCATGGGAGAGTGGAAAGTATCGAAAGAGCCGACTTGTACAGAAGCGGGAACAGAGATAAGAATCTGCTCTGAGTGTAAAAAATATGAGGAAACTCGTGAACTGAAAGCGCTGGGACATAAGTGGGCTGTAAATGACAGCACAGATAAGGATGGCTGGAAAGTAGTAAAAGAGGCAACTAAGGAAGAAGAAGGAAGTAAGGAGCGTGTCTGCTCCCGCTGTGATTATAAAGAGACAGCGGCTATCGAAAAGTTAGAGCAGGGAGGCGGAAAGCCGATAGTTACTCCCGGAGGCGACAAACCGACGACTACTCCGAAGCCGGGAACGACTGTAAAACCGACTGCAGCGCCGGGGAAAGGCAGTGGTTCTGCAGCCAAGACGGGTGATACTACGGCAGTAGGACTTTACACAGCAGTTGCCCTGGCAGCAGTGGCAGGTCTGGGAGTACTGGCTGTAAAAAAGAGAAAACACAGCCACAATTAAAAAGGTAATCGAATAGCGGTGCCGGAGGAGACACGGCCGCGGGATACAGATACCCGCAGCCGTGCTTTTCGGCACATAAAATCAAATTCGCTCTTTTTGAGGGAAGTTTTTTTGCTGTAAAGGGATAACTGGAAATTATTATGTGGAAAAATGTAAAAAAAATCGTTTCGTCGGCAGCTGTCATAGCGGGAATCCTGCTTTTTATCCTGCTTTTGGCAGGGCGTAAAGGAACGGATCCCTCAAATCCTATGGAAAAGGAGGCAGATCCGTCCCGGATGTATCAGACGGCTTCTGTACTTGCCATGGATCAGTCTGTTCTGGAAGGAATTGCAAATGCCAATATCCAGACACAGGCAGGGGAGGAACAGACGGAAGAGGAGCAGAAAGAGGAAGAGAAGAAAGAAGAACAGAGCGAGGAGCAGACAGAAGAAGAACAGCAGAGAGAGGACGGGGAGGAGAACGGGGAGAATCCGGGAATGGAAGCTCAGGTTCCCGGTCTGAATTCAGACTCTCTGTCAGGCCTCCTTCCCCTGATTTCTCATAATCCAGGGAAGAACAATTCCGGGAGTGGAAGTGGAGAACAGGGGGAGATTCAGAATCCCGGAGAGGGAGATGGCGAGGGAGAAGGTACGGTTCCCGGAGAACCGGATCAGAATCCGGATCCGTCGGCAGAATGGTTTGTTACGTCTATTCTGGATCAGGATACAATCGAGATTCCAGAGTATCCATTTACAATTACGCTGACAGAGGCCGGAAAAAATCTGTCGGTAGTCAGCCGAAGCCTGGAGGTAAATGGAGAACTCAGAAGCTGCGGGTATGAGGATACAGCTGTCCTGAAAGAAGGCAGTAATCAGGTCAGAGTTACGCTGCAGTTTCAGAATAACAGCGGAAAGCGATTTCGTCAGTCAAAAGAGTATACGCTTTATTATGTGCCGGAAAATCGTTATGGGATTTTTGTCAGAAATGTAAAAACCGGAGTTATGATAGAGGGAGATTTGACGGTTCGGGAAGAAACAATGACGCTTGAAGTGTGGGCAAAAAAGGGCGGAAAAGACGTGGAACCCAAAGTTCGCCTAAATGGTGAGAGCATATCGAAGGGGGAAGACGGTTATTATGGGCTGCGCCTGAATCCAGGTCAGAATGCGCTGCAGCTGTCTGCCGGATATGGTCAGAACAAGATCACCAAAAGCCTGACACTTACCTATGCGATGGATGAATTTACACTGCGGATGGAAAGTCCTTCCATTTCGGAAGAGATTGTGGCGGAACAGTTTAACGGTACGTCCTGGGCATTTTATGAGGCGGACAGTTCAGAGTTTTCATTTCGCGTTTCCTGTCCGAATACGGGAGAAGGAAGGATCACCCAGGTGACGGTGGGAAGCGGAAATCAGAGTTATACGCCGCAGCCGAATGCCTCCGGCTATCGGACGATTGATCTGTATGCTGCCGGGGAAACACCGATTCGGGTGGACTTTCTCGATGAGGCGGGACAGGCCTGGTATTATCTCTGGAATATTACCTATAAGAGAAATTATACTCCTCCGGACAGGGAACCGGTGATCAATATGAATCTTACGGATGGTCAGGAGGTGACGTCTGCAGAATATATTCTGACGGTAGATGCCCATGATTACAGGGCGAATCCGATTTATGATATTCAGGTGAAGATTAATGGGACGGAGGTATCGAGTTCAGGTATTTCAGGTATTGCACAGCAATATCATCTGCCACTGCAGGCAGGAGAGAATGAACTGGAAGTTACAGCGGCTGACAAAGAGCAGTATCAAAAGACGGAGATCAGGACTATTTATTACCTGCCGGATCAGAGTGTGACCGCCAGTCTTTATGTATCTGTGGATGTACTGGGACTCGGAACACTGATCCGGGAACCTCAGGTTACAGTACCGGGGAATACCACAATTGCGCGGCTGGTGGTAGATCGGCTGGCAGCTTACGGGATAGAATCTGTTTATTCGGGAACACCGGAAAGCAGCGGATTTTATCTTAAGAGAATGAACAGACCGGGAACTTTTGCGGGAGCTTATATTCCGGAATGGGAAAAACAGTTCCTGACAGAACATGGATATACATTTGATGATCCGCTGGAAGTGGATCCGGACAGTCTGGGAGAATTTGATTATACCAAGGGTTCCGGCTGGATGATTACACTGAATGATTATTATATCGGAGAAGGTATGGGAACTCACTGTGTGGAGGACGGTGATGTGATCCGTATTCAGTTTACACTGGCTTTGGGCGCGGATATTGGCGTAGACCCGGATTCCGGTATCTATGGATAGGAGAGAGAAGATGAATCAGAGGACAGAAGCAATTCTTAACGAAATGGAAACGGTAATTGTGGGAAAGAGAGAGGTTCTGAAAAAGACGCTTATGGCGATCCTGTCACGGGGACATATTCTTCTGGATGATGTACCCGGAGTGGGGAAAACCACGCTGGCGCTGGCGTGCTCACGAACCCTGGGGCTGGATTATCAGCGTATCCAGTTTACACCGGATGTGATTCCATCTGATATTGTGGGATTTTCTGTTTATAACAGAGATCAGGGGAGTTTTGATTATAAGCCGGGGGCAGTGATGACCAACCTTCTTCTGGCGGATGAAATTAACCGGACGTCCAGCAAGACTCAGTCTGCTCTTTTGGAGGTAATGGAGGAAGGCCAGGTGACCGTGGATGGAATTACCCATGCTCTGCCTGCTCCCTTTGTGGTGATAGCGACGCAGAATCCGGCGGGATCTGCGGGAACGCAGCTTCTGCCTCAGGCTCAGCTGGATCGTTTTATGATTCGCATGGAGATGGGGTATCCCGATTTTGAAAGTCAGGTGAATATTTTAAGAGACCGTCAGGAGCAGAACCCGCTGGATCGTGTGCGTCAGGTAGTTTCCAGAGAGGAGATTCTGGCAATGCAGGAAGAAATACAGGGGATTTATGTAGAAGATAAAATTCTGGAATATGTGACGGCGCTGGCGGTGGAGACTAGACAGCAGGAGATGATCCGACTGGGGGTCAGTCCGAGAGGAGCGCTGGCAGTTACCAGGATGGCCCGGGCGCATGCTTATCTTGCGGGGCGGGATTATGTGATACCGGAGGATGTGCAGAGTATTTTTCTTGATGTGTGCGCCCATCGAATTATTCTGAATCCAAAGGCGAGGATTGCTCAGTATTCAGCGGCGGATGTGCTGGAGCAGGTATTAAAGCAGGTAAAATCACCGGACAGCGGGCGATAGGAGAGACAGATGGCGAAATCCAGAATTTTATGGGGCCTATGGCTTGTCTGTGCCCTGTTTGCGTATATTTTTACAGAGAGTTATGCTTTCTTTTTCCTTGCTGTGGCTTCCTTCATTTTACCAGTCACTTTTTTGCTTCTTACCTGGGGCTGTCTGGGGAAGCTGGATGCGGTTCTGTGGGCGCAGCCTGCCTGTGGGAAAGGAAAGAAGGGAAGAATGAGGATTCAGTTATCCAACAAAAGTCTGCTCCCGCTGGATCGGATTGTGTGTACCGTAGAAGGCAGCAATCTCCTGACTGGGCAGGGATTTCGGCGGTCTGTGCGGATGGCAGCCGTGCCCGGGGGAGAGAGCGTACAGGATCTGGAAATAATAAGTCCCTGCTGTGGAATGCTTTCTTTTTCAGCGGTGGGAATCACAGTTTATGATCTCTTTGGCCTGGGACGGTTCCGGAAGAAAATTCTGGCAGAAGCGCGGATGGCAGTACAGCCGGACACATTTGGAGTAGAAGTAGAGGTGGCTTACGGTGAAAGCATGAGCCTGGACGGGGAAGAGTATTCTATGAAAAAGTCTGGCTTTGATCCCAGCGAAACATTTGCGATCCGGGATTATCGGGAAGGAGACAGGATCCGGCAGATTCACTGGAAACTTTCAGAAAAAACGGGGGATCTGCTGGTTCGGGAGTATGGACTTCCCATACAGAATACCATTCTTCTTCTGCTGGAAACGGGAATTATGGCCGGGGAGGAAAAAAAGGAATGGGAAGACAGGATGGATATGCTGGCTGAGGCTCTGTTTTCTGTTTCTCAGGAACTGACAGAGCAGCAGCTGGTATACAGTATTGGCTGGCAGAATCATTTGGAAAAAATATTTAACTGCGTGGAAATAGGCGGACCGGAGGAACTGTCTGATCAGCTGATTCAGGTTCTGGGAGCAGCAGGAGGGGAGGATGAAACTTCTGTCCTGGCGCATTATCTGGAACAGCATGAGCAATGTGAATTTGCCCATGTAATTTTGTTTTCCCCTCACAGGATTGCGGATGTGGGGATGATACAGAATCAGGCTATGGTAACTTCGATTATTTGCGGGACAGAGGATCTGGGATGGGAAGAAGAGGATGGAGGACGTCTTCTGGAAGCTTCTTATCGGACTCTGGCGGAGCAGGTGGCTTATCTGGAACTGTAGGCGGGGAGGATTATGACAGAGACAACCATAACAGAAAAAAAACTTATTCTTTGTCCGGCAGAACAGAAGGAGGGACAGAATAATCGGAGCAGACTCTGGGATTTCTTTTTTCTGCTTTTGTTTCAGGCAGCCTGGACAGGAACCTTGGGTTCCATGTTTCAGCTGGATTTTTTCTGGCTTCTCCCGACGGTCGGGGCGG
>URYM01000055.1 GCA_900552095.1 uncultured Blautia sp.
GATCTAGTACGGTCTCGTGGGCTCGGAGATGTGTATAAGAGACAGATTTCTTTCAAAAATATTTTTGAATAAAATACAATGCAAATCTAACAGATAAAGAGAAATTGAAGTCTCCTCAGAATGAATGTCCTGAGGAGATTTTTGGTATACAGAAATTTTTCTTATATTCCAGGAAAATATAGATTATTTAGAGATGGACAAAAGGCGTCCTGCATGCTATAGTGAAGATAGAAATATCGATACTCGATATAAGGAGGTGCGGCCATGAAAAAGCAGGTAAGAAAACATTTTTCCTACACTCAGTGTGATGATTTTGCGGCGTATCTGCAGGAGATGTCCCGGAAAGGATTTCATTTTACAGAATGGAAGGGAGGCCTGGTCTTTGAGAAAGGAGAGCCCGAGGATGTGACTTACCAGGTGGAGGTTTTTGCAGACGGGGAAGAGATGGATCAGCGTCCCTCCCAGGATACGGAAGAGTACCGGGACTACTGTGCGGCGGCCGGTTGGAAATTTCTGGATGGAAAGGCCAGGTTTTGCATTTTCCGGAAAGAGGCAGAGGACGCGCCTGATATTCTTGCACCCGAGGAGCGGATCCGCAATATCTGCAGCGTGGAGAGAAAACTGGAAATGCGTTGGATTCGTCTGCTTTTTCTTTTTCTGCTTTTGGGAGTTTTTGGTGGGGGCGGCCCGCTTACGCTTGTTTTTTCCAATGCTGCTATGGTTGTGGAAACTGGGTTTGCCATTCAGATTCTGCTGGGGGCAGTGCGGATCCTCTGGATTAGGAAAGGTCAAAAGAGAGGGGAAGCAGAAAGCCTTTGCGGTGAGAAGAGTTATCTGGGAAAGAGAGATCCTTTCTGGAGAGGATATAATATTTTTAATAGGATCCGGGAATTTACTGCACTGGTTTTCTTAGCCGGATATTTTATCCTGGCCATAGAGGAAGACGAGATTTTTATATCGGCGGTACTGTTGGTAGTTTTCTTTTTGGTCAGCTGGGGAATGGAATATCTGAGACCTTCAAGAGAAACAATTTATACGCTGGCAGTGCTGGGGGCAGGATTTCTCTGGGTGTGCCTAATCGCATTTGGCGCATTTTTGAATGAGAACAGAAGGCCGGACAGCGGAGAGCGGGCGGTACTTGCCGACGGACAGGAGATCGGGATCAGTCAGATCAGAGAGGATTCCAGCTTTCTGGCCTCTGACCGGGAGTATAAGATAAGCACAGAAGAGGGGGAGACTGTGCGGATACAGATTTATGAGACGGAGCAGGGATGGCTTGCCGGGCAGCTGTGGGAGAAGCAGGAAAAGGAGGAGGAGGAGCTCTACGGATCTGCGGCCCGGGAGGAAGGCCTGGGGGAGTCAGCCTGGAGAAGAGGGGAGAAGGCGGTCTGTTACAGTATCAAGATGGATGGAAAACTCTTCTTTGCGGAGACGGAGGAGGCAGTTCCGGGAGAAAAAATTCCTCTTCTGCGGGAATTGCTGAACCTGCCTCTAGGGAGGTGAGTCCATGGCGAGAGAGCAGTTTCAGACGCTGACAGAACCGATGTATTATATTCTGCTGGCACTTCTGGAAGAGTGCTGCGGTGTAGACATTATGGAGAAGGTGAAGAAGATTTCAAAGGAGCGGGTAAAAGTAGGACCGGGGACGCTCTATGCCATGCTGCCCCGGTTTGTGGAGGCGGGAATGATCTGTCTGACTGCGGAGGAGGGGAGGCGCAAGTCATACCGGATTACGGAAAAAGGCAGGCAGATGCTGCAGGAGGAATACATCCGGCTGACGGTTCTGGTGGAAGATGCCCGGGACTATTTTACAGAAGTCTCTGCTCATTGATGATAAGACCGAAGGCGGTGTTCAGCTTCTCTGCTGCTTTTCGGCAAAGAACCATGCGCTGGAGAAAGATTTCAAAGTAGTCCATCAGGGAACAGCAGCCGGTGTCCAGAGTCAGTTCCAGGTCGATGCCGTGTTTTTGGATGATGTGAAGATGGGAATGTTTGACGGCATAGTTTACCCGGTCATGGATGTCGAAGGTGGCAATATCCTTATTGCGAACCCGGGAAGAACGCACGTCTGTCTTGTCTGCGATGATCAGGGCAGCGGCGATGGGATTTACCGGAAAAGCGGTGCCTTCATCGTGATTTCCGATGGCGGTGACGATGGTGGAGATATCCTCGGTGTCAGCGCCCATCGTGTCCAGAAGGCGGAAGGCCATGAGAGCTCCGCTCTGGGCGTGATCGATGCGGTTTACCACATTTCCGATATCGTGAAGATAGCCGGCGATACGGGCCAGTTCGGCCTCCTGGCTGCTGTATCCAAATTCCAGCAAAATACGGCGGGCGTGCTCTGCGACCCGGGTGACATGGGGAAAACTGTGCTCCGTGAAGCCCAGGGCGATCAGGGACTCGTCCGCTTTTCTGATATACTGATTGATCCGTTCGTTTTGTTTGATTTCTTTATATGTGATGTGCATAGTCAGTACTCCTTCGTTTCGATAGTTCTATTATGCACGGCGTATGTAAAAAATAGATGCAGATTCTGTTAAAAAGGGAAAAGAGAGGATACAAAAAAGTTCGGTACTATATTATAATATCTTATTATAGATGAAAGAATGAAGGAGCAGACAGATGGAGGAAAGAGCGCCCAAATATTATATTTTAAAGAAGGTACTGGAAGAGAAGATAGAGAATGAAGAGTTTCCGGCAGATGAGCCGATCCCCAGCGAGCGGGAGCTGATGGAAATGTATCAGGTCAGCAGGATCACAGTCCGCAAGGCAGTGGATGAGCTGGTAAATGAAGGGTATTTGCATAAGATCCAGGGAAAAGGGACTTATGTAAAAACGGATGAACGCAGCAGCAATCTTTTTGCCATCACCAGCTGCACAGAAGATGTGGTGCGGATGGGAATGAAACCTACGAAAAAGGTGATGGTGGCAGAGCTGGTGTATGCCAATGCAAAGCGGGCAAAAGCGCTGGAGATTACCCAGGAGGAGCGGGTTTTTATGCTGGGAAGGATCCTGTTTGCAGATCAGGAACCTCTGAACTATACGGTTACTTTTCTTCCGGAAAAATTGTTTCCGGGAATTGACCGCCATTCTTTTGACCGGGAATCGCTTTATCAGGTACTCCAGGAAGAGTACGGAGTCAGACTGACGAAGGCGAGAAGGACGATTGAGGCAATTCTGGCCAGAGATGAGGTGGCGGAGTATCTGGATATTGAGGAGGGATCTCCGATTATCCTGTTCCGCTGTGTCACTTACGGGATCGTAAATGGAAAGGAAATTCCGGTGGAGAATTTCAAGTGTTATTACCGGACGGACAAGTTTAAGTTCTATATTGATCAGGTGCGGTAAAACAGGGATAAAGAAGGAGAAAACAAAGCGTGAAAAAGGACAGAATAAAGAAGATCCTGCTGATCGCCGCGGGGGTGCTGATCCTGATTCTGGGAGTAGAAGCAGTCCTGCTGATGCAGAGAAAGAACGGGAAGAAACCGGAAGAGCAGGCGGAGGCAGTGGTGAAGGAAAATGTTTCCGTTCTGGAAGAAAAAGAGATGGAAAAGTTGCTGAAAGTGGAAGCTGATGCGCTGCTTTTTGCGGAAGATCCCGGGTATGAGAAAGGCGAGGTGCTCGCTGCCGGCGAGTCGGAGGCAGCAGAAGACGGATTCCTGCGAAAAGTGACGGGAACGGAAGAAAAAGACGGGGCCTATGTGGTGAAGACGGAGCCGGCGTATCTGACGGATGTTTTCGAGAAAGCGCATGTCCGCAGATCCTTCCGGATTACGGAAGACGGTGTGGAAGAGATCGTCCGGGAAGGAGGGCAGGAAGAGACAGCCAGAGCCGGGAAGTTACGTTTTTGACAGCCGGGAGCGGCGAGGGTTCAGAAGAGAAGAAAGAGCCGGAAAAGGAAGAGAAGGGAGAAGAAAAAGAAGCGCCGGAAGATTATGATATTGCTTTCTCGTTTGAGGCAGAGGGAGAGGAAACGGTTGAACTGAAGGGAAGCGTGGGACTTGACCTGGGGCTGGATGTGGAATTTGACATCGAGGACGGGGAGATCCAGTTTGAGATGGCGCTTCATGATAAGCTGGGAGGAGAGATCAGCCTGGACTGTAAGGCGTCCGCTGAGGCCACGATAGAAAAAGGTGTGTTTGAGAAAAACTTCCGGAATATTACGTTCTATGTGGCGGGTATTCCCATTGTTCTGACCAACCGTCTGGAAGGCCAGGCGGAGGCGGAAGCCGGGGTAGAAGGAAATCTGGCTGTTTCTTTCGGGGTCTATGAAGAAAATAAGCTGGGATTTTCTTATGACAGCCGGGATGGGAAAGTAAGGGAGATCAACGAGCATGATCCCATATCCGACGGCCTGGACTGGAGAACAGAGGCGGGCATTCAAGGAGAAATAAAAGCAGGTTTTTCCCTTCATTTTGTCAGCAAGCTTTACGGGTGTACCGGAGGCGATATTTCTTTCGGGATATATGGGAAAGCGGGCGGCGAGGCGAAGGTGAGTGCCAGGGAAGATCTGGCAGGTTATGCCGGATATATGGAACTGGCGGTCTCGCCGGAAGTGGCGGGAAGTCTGGTAGTAGAAGTCCCGGTTATTGATGAAAGACTGGCGGAACAGGAACTTTTCCAGGCAGGACTTCCCAATTTCTGGGAGAAACGCTGGGAATCAAGTAAGGACTGGAAGGGAGATCTGGAAGCAGAAGAAAGCGGGAATCAGCCTGAGGGAACGGTATATAAAACCCGGTATGGGGAGGTCAATATGCTGACCTGTCCGCAGTTCCAGTTCCTGTGTCCAGAAGGGTGGACGATTACCACGGAGGATGTGGCAAAAGGGGCATCCGGACCGGTGGAGGAGCATGTGGAACTTACCAATGACAGAGGTGTTACAGTCAGTTACTGGCAGTGCGGAAGCAATCTGGGGGCTGCTTCCCGCACCATGGTCCGGGCGACGGCATCGAAGGCGGCGGATTCCTCCTTTGTTCCCGGAGCTCCCGATGGAACAGACACCGATTATTCTTTCTTTGGAAACTTTGTGGTGGCCAGAGTGGAGGTGACAGACTGGCTCGACATGAACACGGACACGGAGTTTAGTCCGATGGATCAGAAGAGCACCTATTTTGCAGTGATTCCGGAGTCCCGTCTGGGAGAGTGGGAGTACGCCGGCCAGGCACAGGATGTGGATCAGAGTCTGTTTCATTATGCTTCCCATTATGCTTTTACTGCCCATGCGCCGGAGGGGCAGTTTACGGAGCAGGAAGAAAGGGAAGTAATTGAAATTCTGAAAAGTTTTCAGCTGGCGGAGTAGGCGTTCACGCGCCGGCAATGAAAGAGAAGATACGGGAATTTAAGGCGCAGTGCTAGAAAAGAAAAACAAATAAAGGTTTATCGACTTATGCCCCTTTCTGTGATATGATAATCACTGGATTAGAACTCACAGAAAGGGGTATTTTCATGGAATATATCTGTGCCGGCCTTCTGGCCCATGTGGATGCGGGGAAGACAACGCTCTCAGAAGCACTTTTATATGAAGGCGGAGCTCTGAGGAAGCTGGGACGGGTGGATCACGGAGACGCATTCTTTGACACCTATGCGCTGGAGAGATCCCGGGGGATCACCATTTTTTCCAAGCAGGCAGTGATGCGGCTGGGAGAAAAGCAGGTTACGCTTCTGGATACGCCGGGACATGCGGACTTTTCTGCGGAAATGGAACGGACGCTGCAGGTGCTTGACTATGCTGTTCTTGTGATCAGCGGGACGGACGGGATTCAGGGACATACCAGGACACTCTGGAATCTGCTGAAGAGGTATCAGATCCCTGTTTTCCTCTTTATTAATAAGATGGATCTGCCGGGAACGGCCCGGGAGAGCCTGATGGAGGAACTGAAAGAGCGGCTGGATGGAAACTGTGTGGATTTTGGCGAAGAACGGGAGTGCCGGGAATTCATGGAAAATCTCGCGGTCTGTGATGAGCGTGTGATGGAGCGTTATCTGGAAACAGGAAGGGTAGATGACGGGGAGATACGGGAGCTGATCAGCCGGAGAAAAGTATTTCCCTGCTATTTTGGCTCGGCGCTGAAGCTTATTGGAGTACGGGAGTTTCTGGAAGGTTTCGGCCGGTATACAAAGGAAATTTCTTATCCGGAGCATTTCGGAGCAAAAGTTTTTAAAATCACAAGAGACGGACAGGGGAATCGGCTGACCCACCTGAAGATTACGGGGGGCTGCCTGAAGGTGAAGGAACCGGTTGCAGACCGGGAGGGGAACTGGAGGGAGAAGGCGGATCAGATCAGACTTTATTCCGGCGAGAAGTTTGAAGTTCTGCAGGAAGCGGAGGCGGGAAGGATCTGTGCCGTTACCGGACTTACCCGGACTTACCCCGGACAGGGACTGGGGAGAGAGGCGGATTCGGGACAGCCGTTTTTGACTCCGGTGCTTACCTACCGCATGATTCTGCCGGAGGAGTGTTCTGCCGCCTGGCTGCTGCCCCAGCTCAGGCAGCTGGAAGAGGAGGATCCGGAACTTCATATCCTGTGGAAAGAGGAACTGGAAGAGATTCAGGTTCAGGTGATGGGGGAAGTCCAGATAGAGATCCTGAAAAGCCTGATTCTGGAGCGGTTTGGCGTTGCAGTAGATTTTAGCAGAGGAAGTCTGGTTTACCGGGAGACGATCACGGAGGCAGTGGAAGGAGTCGGCCATTTTGAGCCGCTGCGCCACTATGCGGAGGTACATCTGCTTCTGGAACCGGGGCCGAGAGGCAGCGGCCTGCAGTTTGATACAGTCTGCAGTACTGATGTGCTGGAGGGAAACTGGCAGAGGCTGATCCTGACTCATCTGGCGGAGAAAGAACATAAAGGGGTACTCACAGGAGCGGCGGTGACGGATCTGAAGATTACGCTGCTCTCCGGGAAAGCTCACACAAAACATACAGAGGGAGGAGATTTCCGGCAGGCCACCTATCGGGCAGTGCGCCAGGGGCTGAGAAAAGGGAAGAGCATTCTTCTGGAACCCTGGTATGAGTTCCGGCTGGAAGTTCCCCGGGAAAATCTTGGACGGGCGATGTCAGATCTGCAGCGGATGAACGGGCAGATCGATCCGCCGGAGCTTTTTCCGGAACAGGCAGTGCTTACCGGTTCTGTGCCGGTGTCGGAGATAGGGGAATACCACAGAGAAGTAGTGTCTTACACCAGAGGAAGGGGAAGACTGTTCTGCAGTCTGAAAGGATATGAACCCTGCCATGATCCGGAGAAGATTCTGGAAGAGACCGGTTATGATCCGGAAGCTGATCTGGAGAATCCTACCGGTTCTGTTTTCTGCGCCCATGGGGCAGGATTTGTGGTGCCCTGGGATCAGGTGGAAAATTATATGCATCTGGGCAGCGGGTTAAAGAGAGAGCAGGAAGAAGAACCCAGGATTTATCAGACCGGAGTTCCTTCCCGGCCGGCAGAAAAAGAAGAATGGGCCGATC
Organism: uncultured Blautia sp.; assembly: GCA_900552095.1. Lineage (GTDB taxonomy): Bacteria > Bacillota > Clostridia > Lachnospirales > Lachnospiraceae > Egerieimonas. The sequence continues at coordinate 7,460 of URYM01000055.1, forward strand.
CGGAAGAACTGGATGAGATTTTCCGGAGAACGTACCGAAGTTATGGAGAAGAGGAGCGGCCGGGAAAGAGGTGGGGGCTTACAAGAAGCAGGGAGAAAGCGCCCTCCCAGACCGGGCGGACTTCATCCGGACGGAAGGCGGGAGAAGAATATCTGCTGGTGGACGGCTATAATATTATTTTTGCCTGGGAGGAGCTGAAAGAACTGGCAGAAGCCAGCATCGACGGAGCCAGGACAAAGCTGATGGACATTCTCTGCAATTATCAGGGATATCGGAAATGTACTGTGATCCTGGTTTTCGATGCCTATCGGGTGGAAGGCCATGCCTGTGAGGTGAGCCGTTACCACAATATTCATGTGGTTTACACCAGGGAGGCGGAGACTGCCGACCAGTATATCGAGAAGACCGTTCATGAGATTGGAAAGCGGTATCAGGTGACGGTGGCCACTTCTGACCGGATCGAGCAGGTGATCATCATGGGACAGGGAGCCAGAAGGCTGTCTGCCAGGGATTTCCGGGAAGAGGTGATGCTGGCCCAGAGGCAGATCCGGGAAAATCTGGGAGAACAGAAGGAAGGAAAGAGATATTTTCTGGGGGAACTGGCCCCGGAACTTACAGGAGCGGGAAAGAGAGGAGAGGAAAAAGATGGAGCGCAGCATACGGATGATTGGTCTTGATCTGGACGGGACTGTTTTTAACAATGCAAAGGAGATTACGGAGCACACCCGGCAGGTGCTGGCGGAGGCGATCCGCCGCGGCGTGGTGGTGCTTCCGGCTACGGGAAGGCCGAGGACAGGGCTGCCGGAAGCTTTTCTCTCTATTCCAGGTGTGCGCTATGCCCTCACAGCCAACGGCGGAAGAATTGTGGATCTGGAAACCGGGGAGCCCATTTACCAGTGTCTGATCCCCTGGGAACTGACTCAGGAGATTATTGCGGAAATGGCAGCGTGCCCGGATGGTTCCTGGGAAGTTTATTATGACGGAACCTGTTATGTGGATCAGGACGCCTACACTTTTGTACAGCATCCGGATATGACGCCGGGGATGGTGGAGTATATCAGAAAATCCCGGAAGAAAGTTCCGGGGCTGGCAGAGCATATGCGGGAAAATAAGATTGGCGTGGAGAAGCTTCATATGGTATTTTCCGACACGGAAAAACGAAATAAAATGCTGGAGCAGATGAAGCGCCACCGGGAGCTGGATGTAAGTTATGCCACCACTTTTAACCTGGAAATTATTTCCGCAAAGTCCGGGAAGGGAAATGGCCTTCTGGAGCTGGGACGGAAACTGGGAATCGGGCGGGAAGAGATTATGGCCTGCGGCGATGCGCCCAACGACTGGGATATGCTGAAAAAAGTCGGTTTTCCAGTTGTAATGGCAAATGGCGATGAGGAGACGAAGAAACTGGCAGCTTTTATCACCAGGAGCAACGAGGAAGATGGGGTGGCTTACGCCATAGAAAAATTTGTGCTTTCAGAGCGGTGATCAGAATTATAAGATCGTTTTCGGTAAAATACACAAAAATAATGAACTTTCTACAGTAAAAGACCGCCTTATTCTGGCGGTTTTTTACAAAGAAGAATAATAATAGCCAAAAGACTTGATTTTTGGACAGGAATATGCTACATTATCTACAGAATTACAGACAATAAAGCGACGTGTTACTGGTAATGCAGGCAAGATCGGATTAAAGTGAGAGAGAGCAGCAGATGTCGACGGGCATTTGTATTTTCTTTTTATATTCATTTTAGTCGGATCTTTTTTTGTTCCCGAATTTCGGGAAGGAAGCGGCGCGGCTGTCTGTACTTATCCGGATGAGAAGTAAAAAATAAATGAGAAAGGGTGGGTTGTACTATGGATTACAACAGAATTGCCAGTGATATACTGGAACATGTGGGTGGAAAAGAAAATGTAAAAAATGTTACCCATTGCTTTACCAGACTTCGCTTCGTGCTGAAGGATGAGAGCAAGGCACAGAAAGAGATCGTGGAACATCTGGAGGGCGTTATCTCCGTTGTAGTGGCGGGCGGCCAGTTTCAGGT
>URYM01000056.1 GCA_900552095.1 uncultured Blautia sp.
CGCGTAAGATCGTCGGCAGCGTCAGATGTGTATAAGAGACAGGAATTACCGCAGATCAGATCGTTCCCTGTGGAAAATGCCGGTTCTGTAAAGACGGGCATTACTGGATGTGCCAGCCGCATGATATGCTGGGATTTCAGTCTTATAATAACGGGGGTATGGCAGAGTATGTTCGATATCCCAAGAACTGTGTGATCAGCCGGGTACCGGAGGAGATGTCTCTGGAGCAGGCGCTTCTGATCGAGCCTTATGGATGTTCCAAGCACGCTGTAGACCGGGCGCAGATTACAAATGAAGATGTGGTGGTGATCTCCGGAGCGGGAACACTGGGACTGGGAATGATCACTTATGCACGGATGAAAAACCCCCGTCTGCTGATTGTACTGGATATGCAGAAAAACCGTCTGGAAAAAGCAAAAGAGTTTGGGGCAGATCTGGTATTCAATCCGGGAGAGTGCGATGTTGATGCAGAGATCAAAGCGCTGACGGATGATTATGGCTGTGATGTTTATATTGAAGCGACTGGAAATCCGGCCAGCGTCGTGCAGGGACTGACCATTACCAGAAAGCTGGGCAGATTTGTGGAATTCAGCGTATTCGGAAAGGAAACTACCGTAGACTGGTCCATCATCGGTGACAGAAAAGAACTGGATATTCTCGGTTCCCATTTAAGTCCTTATGCGTATCCGTTTATCATCGAAAATATGATGAAAGGGAATTTAAAGACTGACGGTGTTGTATCAAGTATCTTTGAACTGGAAGACTGGGAAAAAGCTTTTGAGTATGCGTCCGGTGTTCATGGTGATTTTAAAGTAGCCTTTCGTTTTTAGAAAAATGTAAGTTTTTGGGGATTTACACAAAATTAAAGAAAGGATAATAAAAATATGAAGAAGAGAATGTTAGCTTTAACACTTAGTGCAGTTATGGCAGCAAGCTTATTTACGGGGTGCGGAGATAAAAAAGACGAGCCGGCAGCTTCTGACAAAGGAGGAAGCACAGCTGCAGAAGTAACAGGAGATTTTGACTGGAAACGATATGAGGGAACAGAACTGAATGTTCTTTTCAGCGAACATACTTATGCAGATGCAGTGGAGGCAAAACTGAAAGACTTTGAAGATCTGACAGGGATTAAGGTTAATTTTTCCACCATGCCGGAATCGAACTATTATGATAAGCTGAATGTGGAGCTGAGCAGCCATTCCGGTTCTGTAGATGTATTTATGACAGGCGCTTATCAGTCCTGGGAATATGCTACCGCAGGAAATATGGAGCCTCTGGAGGATTACATTGCCAATCCTTCGCTGACAAATGCGGACTATAATTATGATGATTTCATTCCCGGTGTAATTGATGCTCTGAAATGGGACTGTGTTCCCGGACATGCTGTGGGAGAAGGATCACAGTGGGCGCTTCCTATGGGATGGGAAATCAATATCCTTACTTATAACAAGCGGATTCTGGAAGAAAACAACCTGCAGCCGCCGAAGACGGCAGAGGAACTTCTTGATACAGCCAAAGCGCTCCATGAATTTAACGGAAGCGGAACTTATGGACTGGCACTTAGAGGAACAGCTGACTGGGGAACCATTCATCCGGCATATATGTCTATGTACACAACATGGGGTGCAAAAGATTTTGCTGTTGAGGATGGAAAACTGGTAAGTCAGGTAAATTCTCCGGAAGCAATTGCAATGACGGAATATTGGGTAGATCTGGTTAAAAACGGAAGCGCTCCGCAGTGGAGTACTTACGGATGGGAACTGGCAGGTGCAGATCTGGGAGCAGGAAATGCAGCTATGATGTGGGATGCAGACCGCGGTGGTTACACACAGAACGTGGCAGGAGCTTCCGCTGAAGCCGGAAATCTGGCATTTGGCACGATTCCCTATCCGGAATCAGCAGGAAAGACAGAAAAGGATATGAGATCGAACCTCTGGGTATGGTCTATGGCTATGAATGCTGATTCTGCAAATAAAGAGGCAGCCTGGTATTTCATGCAGTACTTCACCGGTCCTGAATTTATGCAGTGGTCCGGCACTGAGGGTGCATGTACAGATACTCCCCGCCAGTCTGTACTGGAAAGCGAAGCATACAAGACAGCTGTAGGCGACGCAGAAGGATATCTGGAAGCTTTTAACACGCTGAAAGATACAGCAAGCATCTACTTTACTGCACAGCCGTATTTCACTGAGACAACGACAGAGTGGGCTAAGACGCTTCAGGAGCTGGTAACGACGGACAAATACAGTTCTGTGGAAGAAGCAATGAATCAGCTGAAAGATACTATGGATGCGATTGTGGCAGACCTGGAAGTAGAATAAAGAATCTGCAGGAAAGAAACATCCAGCGGTTATCGGATGCACGGAGGGCGAACCTTCCCTCCGTGCATTTTCTCTTAATCCTGTCATTAAAAAAATGGGAATGGCAGAAGATTTGTCTGTAGTGAGGTGTAGCAAATGAGTAAAAAAACAAAAAGTAAAGGTGCGGCAGATTTGAATACAGTGCCTTTTAAGACAAGGGTTCGTCCTTATGCGATCGTTGCCCCGTCCATCATTATAACCATCGGTATTATGGTTCCGTTTGTGATGGCGATCTGGTATTCTCTGACCAATTATTCCTTTAAACTGCCAAACCATAGGTTTATCGGTCTGGAAAACTGGGTAAATGTCCTGTCATCACCAGACTTCTGGCAGGCTTTGAAAGTCTCTCTCTTATATGGAATTGTTGCGACAGCGGTAGAAATGGCATTGGGACTGGGAGTCGCCATTCTTCTGAATAACCTGAATAATGGTCTGGCAAAAGTTCTCCGCGTTCTTCTCGTATTTCCGCTGATGGTAGCACCGGTTACGGCCACGATCGTATGGCAGCTGATGCTGAACAGTTCCGTAGGAATAGTGGAAAAATTTTTGAATGTGTTTGGGGTCTATAATTTCCCGTGGGCGGCGAGTCCGGATACGGCGCTTATGACCGTAATTTTAATTGATGTGTGGGTGAATACGGCATTTATCATTCTGCTGGTGCTTGCAGGTCTTCAGTCTCTGCCCAAGTCGCCTTTTGAGTCGGCGAAGATCGACGGCGGAAGCGCCTGGTTTAATTTTGTAAATCTGACACTGCCGATGCTGAAACCCAGCCTGTACATAGCATTATTATTCCGTCTGATGGCATCGCTTCAGGAATATGCAATCATTTTTGCACTGACAAAGGGAGGTCCTGGCGATTCCCTGATGTCGCTGTCGCTGCGGGCTTATCAGACAGGATTCCGTTTCCAGAAATTTGGTGCGGCTCTGCCTTATATTCTGGTTTTGTGGATTGTTATTAATACAGCGGCAAAACAAATTGTAAAAAGACAGAGAGCGGCGCAGAAGCAGGCTGCCGGTCTGGAAGAGTAGCGGGGAGGAGGAATACGGATATGAAGAGTGGAAAAAAATGGGCAGGATATATTGCCCAGAATCTGTTGCTGATCGTATATGCCATATTTGCCCTTTTCCCGCTGATATGGATGTTTATTATATCGTTTAAATCGGATACAGAGGTATTTACGACTACATTTCAGTTTACGCCGACGCTGGCAAACTATGAAGAAGTGTTATTCCGGTCTGAATATCTTCAGTATATGATCGACAGTCTGATCGTATCAGGAGGAGCCGTTCTGGTATCAGTACTTGTGGGAGTGCCTGCAGCTTACGCGCTGGCAAGATACAATTTCAAGAGAAAAGAAGACCTGGCATTTCAGATTCTTTCTTTTAAATTTGCACCGGAGATTCTGGTAGTTCTTCCGCTTTTTATGATTTATCAGAAGATAGGTCTCTATGATTCTTATCTGGGCCTTATCTGGGTGTATCAGCTGATTTCCATGCCGCTTCTTATCTGGGTTGTCCGGGGATATTTTGAGGATATTTCTGTGGAAATAGAATATGCAGCTCAGGTAGATGGTTATACCTGGTATCAGATCTTTTTCAAAATGCTGGTGCCGCTTATAAAACCGGGCCTGGTTTCGGCAGCACTTCTCGCTTTTATCTTTGCATGGAACAGCTTTACATTCCCGCTGATCCTGGCAGGCAATGAAGTCCAGCCTATTACGGTGGCGATTATGAAATATCTGGGAACAGATACGGCACATTACGGACAGCTGGCGGTGGCAGCCACAATATCAGCAGTTCCGGCTATGATTTTCGCACTTTGCATCCAGAAACATCTGGTGCGTGGACTGAGTTTTGGTGCGGTGAAGGGATAGGTGTGATATGGCGAGAATACAACTGGAAAACGTAAAAAAATCATTTGGAAAGGTGCAGGCCTTAAATGGAATTACCATAGATGTAAAGGATAAAGAGTTCTTTGTACTTTTCGGACCTGCAGGAGCCGGCAAAACTACAATCTTAAATTGTATTGCGGGAATTATGATGCCGGAAGAGGGAACGGTAAGTTTCAACGGGGAAGTGATGAACCTGACAGATCCGGCTCACAGAAATGTAGCTATGGTATTTGAGAACTATGCACTGTACCCGCAGATGACAGTTTATGATAATATGGCGGCTGCGCTCAGGAGTAAACTGTATAAGACAGATGAAGAGACGATTAAGCAGAAAGTTTATGAGGCAGCGCGGATGATGAAAATGGAAAATCTGCTGGAACGCCTGCCGAGCCAGCTTTCCAATGGCCAGAAACAGAGGGTTGCCATGGGACGGGCTCTGGTGCGGACGCCGAATGTGTTTCTTATGGATGAACCGCTGGCTCATCTGGATGCAAAGCTGCGGAATTCGATGCGGACAGAATTAAAAGAGATGCAGGCAAATCTGGGATCTACCTGTATTTATGTAACGCATGACTTTATGGAAGCGATGGCTCTCGGAGACAGGATCGCTATCGTAAATAAAGGAGAGATCGTTCAGATTGGCTCAGGGGATGAGATTTATTATATGCCCTGCAATGAATTTGTAGCCCAGCTGATGGGAGATCCTCAGATTAATATTATTCCGGGTGAGATTTTAAAAGAAGGAAAAGAAAAGAAATTCCGTTTTCGTGTGGGAGAAGAAAGCATTGTGCTTCCTCTGCCTGGGGAGAAAGAAGTTGATGAAAAGCTGGAAAGCAGAGGAGATGCTTCGGTGGATTTAGCTCTTCGTCCTCAGAATGTGAAGTATTCTTTTGAGCCGAAGGATGGTTATTTCAAAGCTGTTGTATACAGTTATGAGAGCATTGGAAACAAATCTGTAATTGAGGCAGAGTGCGGAGAATATCAGCTTCGTATGATCGCTCCCAATGGATTAAAGGTAGAGATTGATCAGGAAATTTATCTTTCTCTGGAAGTAGAACGTTCTCTTTTCTTTGATTCGCAGACAAAAGAGTATATTGTGCGTTATGGAGAAGCAGCAATCAGAGCTTTTGCAGCGGAACAGGAGGTGGACTGATGGCCGGATTAACATTAAATCATATTTATAAGAGATATGATAACTCGGGAAAGAAGAAGAAAACGCAGAATGATTTTGCAGTAAAAGATCTGAATCTTGCCTGTGAACAGGGGGAATTTGTTGCGCTTCTTGGTCCCTCTGGATGCGGAAAGACCACGACGCTCCGTATGATTGCCGGACTGGAGGAAATTACAGAGGGAGAAATCTATATCGGTGACCGTCTGGTTAATAATCTCCATCCGAAGGACCGGAATATCGGCCTGGCCTTTGAGGATTACGCAATGTATCCGCCGCTGAACGTCTATGGAAATGTGGCTTTTAATCTTCGGGCAAAGAATGTGGACAAGGCAGAGATTGACCGTAAGGTAAGGGAAATCGCACCGCTTCTGCAGATTGATGATATCCTGGATAAGATGCCGGTAAAATTATCCGGCGGCCAGAAGCAGCGTGTCAATATTGCCAGGGCAATTATCCGGGAACCGGAACTGTTGCTTATGGATGAGCCGCTTTCTCATCTGGACGGAAAAGCCCGTCAGTCCATGAGGGTAGAGATCAAACGTCTGATCAATAAGATTAAGTGTACGACTGTTTATGTGACGCATGATCAGCTGGAAGCTATGTCGTTGGCAGATAAGATTGCGATTATTAATTTCGGAGTGCTGCAGCAGTTTGGAACTCCAGCAGAGGTTTATGATGATCCGGTAAATGAGTTTGTAGCTTCTTTTATCGGAGAGCCGCCTATGAATATTCTTGAGACGACAATCATCAGTCAGAATGGGAAATTTTTCTTTACTTTTGCGGACAGCAGTTTGAAAATTGCTGTTCCCCGCAGATATTACAGCGTGGTGAGCGAAGGATTCCGCTGTAAGATGGGTGTGCGCCCCATGGATGTACTGATTGGCAAAGAGGATTCAGAGGGAACTCCGGAGGAGATCGCAACTTTTGAAAATCTGGGTGATGAGAGAAGAATCGGTATCCGGGTAGGAAAGACACTTCTGATGCTGATTACCGAAGATGAAAAGAGATACCGCAGCGGAGACATCATCAAGCTGGAAGTCCGGGCTGAGAAAACTCACTTGTTTGATATTGAAACGGGTGAGCGTATCAGAGAAAAGAAATAGAAACAGGGAGGTGCTTTTATGGAAACAGCAGCAACCGTACTTGCCGTTGTGCTTCTGGCCATTCTGGCATGGCAGATCTGGGGATCTATCTGGAATATTATAGCTATTTTTCTCGGACTGTTTAAAAAAGAATAAGAAAAAGTACATACGGGGATCACAAGATATATGCGGATGTAAAAAAATCTTTCTATATTTTGTGATCTCTGTATTTTTTGGTGAAATTGTATCCGGGAGAGAATTGTCACCTGAAAATAAAACACTGAAAATGCAAAATAATGCTTGATAAAATAGAAAAATCTGTTATAATAAAAATCAGATAACAGTTATCGATTCTTAAACCTGCTGTTCTGGCAGGGTATTTTCCAAAACTATAAGTGAATATTGGAGGATTTTAATACAATGTCTGTGCAGGCCTGTCTGGCTTTGATGATTACCACAGTGGCAGTTTGTATGGATGTAATGCGGGAAAAAGTAGAGAATTCCTGGATTGTTCTGTCCTGGATCCTGGGGCTGGGGTATCAGATCGGGGCGGAAGGAATCGCAGGAGCGGGCTGCTTTTTGGCGGGGGTGCTGATTCCTATTCTGTTTTTATATCCGCTGTTTCGCTTTCGCATGATCGGAGCGGGTGATATTAAGCTGCTTTCGGCTGTGGGAGGTTTTATGGATTTTTCTGCCATCTGCTGGTGTATGTTTTGTTCATTTCTTATTGGTGCTGCTCTGTCAGCAGCAGTTCTTGCAACCTGCGGGGATTTTTCCCGCCGTCTGCGGTATTTCAGCCGCTATTTCCATAACTATTTTCAAACAGGGAAAGTCGTTCCGTATCGGAAGTACGGGATGCAGCCGGAACACATTCACTTTTCAGTGCCGGTATTTTTGAGTGTGCTGCTTTATGCGGGAGGAATTTACGGATGAAGAAAAGAGCTATTTTTGCTGTGTGCGACCTGGAAGTGTCGTATGCCTACAATTTTATGGAATATGTGAATCAGAAAAAGAATATGCCATTTGAGGTACAGGCATTTACCAGTCCGGTCCACCTGTGTGCATTTGCCAGGACACAGCCGATCGAGTTGCTTTTGATTTCTGATAAGGCCATGTGCCCGGAGATCAAAGGGCTGCCGATACGTCAGATTATCATTCTGTCGGAGGGGGTTCACGATCCGGGGCTGGATCAATATCCCTCTGTATACAAATATCAGTCTTCGGCTTCTGTGATCCGGGAGGTGATGGCCTGTTATGGGGAGGAAGTTTCCCAGCCGGCGGAGGTGACGGTGCTGAAAAAAGAAACCCGCCTGCTGGCGGTTTATTCTCCGGTGGGGCGCTGTCAGAAGACTTCTTTTGCCCTGGCTCTGGGGCAGATCCTGGCCCGCCAGAAGGCAGTTCTGTATCTGAATCTGGAAGAGTATGCAGGTTTTGAACAGCTCTTTTCCTGCACTTATGAAAAAAATCTCAGCGATCTGCTCTATTATATCCGCCAGGACAGCAGCAATCTGATCTTTCGGATCAACAGCATGGTACAGTCGTTTCAGAATATGGACTATCTGCCGCCAGCGCTTTCTCCTGCAGACCTGATGGCTGCATCCTGGGAAGAGTGGTCGAAACTTTTTGATACATTAAAAAAGCAGAGCAGCTATGAGGTGATCCTTCTGGATGTGGGAAGCTGTATTCCGGAGCTGTATACCATGCTGGAGCAGTGCGACAGGGTCTATATGCCAGTGCGGGAGGAGACTGTCTCCCGGGCGAAGGTGGAACAGTTTGAAAATCTGGTGCAGATGTGGGATTGTGGAGAGATGTTAAAACGCGTTAAAAAAGTAAATCTTCCCTACCACACCAGTGAGAAGAAGGGGAATGCCTATGTGGAAGAGCTGGTTTGGAGTCAGATGGGAGATTATGTGAGAGAACTGCTGCGGGAGGAGCAGCTATGAGAAAAGATATATTCCCGGAATTGAAAAAGCAGCTTATGGAACGTCTTCGGATGGAACAGGAACTGGGAGATGAACAGGTGCTGGAAGAGATTGACCTGGTTATTGAGGAGGCGGGCCGGATTTATTTTCTCCCTCTGACAGAACGGGAGAGGCTGCGAAGAGAACTGTTCTTTTCCCTGCGCCGTCTGGATGTACTTCAGGAGCTGGTGGAGGATCCTTCGGTTACGGAGATTATGGTGAATGGCTATGAGAAGATTTTTGTGGAGAGAGGAGGGAGGGTGGAAAAATGGGAGAAGAAGTTTACTTCCAGAGAGAAGCTGGAGGATGTGATACAGCAGATTGTAGGGCGATGCAACCGCACAGTAAATGAAAATGATCCTATTGTAGATGCGCGTCTGGAAAACGGTGACCGGGTAAATGTAGTGCTTCCTCCGGTAGCTCTTGATGGGGCGATCCTTACGATCCGCCGGTTTCCCGAACAGAAGATTACGATGGACCAGCTTCTGGCATGGGAGAGCATTTCCCGGGAGGCGGCAGAGTTTCTGGGGCGTCTCGTGAAGGCCGGATATTCGATTCTGATCGGCGGAGGAACCTCTACGGGAAAAACTACCTTTCTCAATGCCCTGTCTGATTTTATTCCCAAGGGTGAACGGATCATTACGATAGAGGATAACGCGGAACTGCAGATTCAGGGAGTGGAAAATCTGGTGCGTCTGGAGGTGAAAAATGCGGTTATGGAAGGGACACGGGAAGTTTCGATCCGGGATTTGATCCGGACGGCTCTGCGGATGCGCCCGGATCGGATTATCGTGGGGGAAGTGCGCGGAGAGGAAGCGGTAGATCTTCTTCAGGCCTTTATATGTACTATATAATAATTATATATATAACGTATATAAGGATGGAAAA
>URYM01000057.1 GCA_900552095.1 uncultured Blautia sp.
ACGAGATCTAGTACGGTCTCGTGGGCTCGGAGATGTGTATAAGAGACAGGTTTCGCTTTTGTCCGTATCAAAAAGACACTCACTGTCTTTTTAGAAGATACTCCTGAAGACTTGTAATTACGTTAGCTCCATCCGCTGCCGCCGTCACAATCTGGCGAAGCGGCTTCGTGCGGATATCCCCGGCAGCAAAAACAGAGGGCTCGCTGGTCACTCCATCCTCGCCGGCCCGTATATATCCTGCTTCATCCAGTTCTACCAGATCTTTCACCAGTTCTGTATTCGGCACAATTCCCACAGCTACAAAAATACCGTCCACAGGCAGTTCCCGAAGTTCTTCCCCGGCTGCTGATTCCAGCACCGCCCCGGAAACCTTCTCTTCTCCCCGGATCTCCTTTACTTTTGTATTCCAGAGGATCTCCACGTTGGGGAGCGCCTTAACCCGCTCCTGCAGTGCAGCCGCAGCCCTGAGACTGTCTCTTCTGTGGATCAGATATACCTTCCGGCATGCCCGGGCAAGAAAAATAGCGTCCTCTGCCGCCACATCTCCTCCGCCCACTACAGCCACCGTCCTGTCCCGGAAAAAAGCCCCGTCGCAGGTGGCGCAGTACGAAACGCCCATACCGGTCAGCCGTTCCTCTCCCGGCACGCCCAAAAGCCGGTGTCTTGCCCCCATTGCCGCTGTGATCGTCCTGGTCAGAAAAGACTCTTTCTTTGTATGAACGCTCCACAGATCTCCCTTTCGCTCAATGGAACGAACCTTTCCCCTGTGGATCTGAACCCCCATTTTCTCCGCATGTTCCCGCATAGCCATTCCCAGATCCATCCCGGAGATTCCGGGCATCCCCGGATAGTTGTCCACCTCATAAGTGGTTGCCATCTGTCCCCCGCTCACATAATTTTCCTCCAGAGCCAGCACATTCAGCATGGCCCGCTCCCCGTAAATAGAAGCGCATAATCCCGCCGGTCCCGTTCCGATAATAAGGGTATCATATATTTTATCCATAAAACGATTCCTCCTGAATTCTTTTTTATTTTCTATTTTATCATACCGCCGCTCTTTCCGAAAGCCGTAAACCATTCATACCGGTTTTTCCCCGTCATAAACTGTTAGTAATCACAGATTCCGGGGACTTACATGACTCGCAAAAAAAAGATTCCTTTTCTCCCTCTTCTTCTGACCTTTCTCGCCCTGCTCTGCGGGCTGGCGCTCGGCGCCTGCAGCCATTATCTCGATCAGAAGCACAATCAGGCCTTTGAGACATACGCAGACAGCCTTTTCCGGCAAGAGATCCTCACCAGCACCATAAATCTTCACTACACGCTGGCTTTTCCCGAACAGTATGGCATCCAGGATCCCACTCCCTCGCTGAGCTTTTCTGGTGCGGATGATTCCTCCCGGCGCCGCCGGGCTCTGGAAGATCAGCTGGAAGACCTGAAAAACCTCTCCTCCCGCCGGCTCTCCCGCAGCAACCGGATCGCTCTCGATACGCTGCGCCTGGTCACCGGAACGGAACTTTCCTCCACAGGGATGGAATTGCTCCAGGAACCTCTGAGTCCCTCCCTGGGAATCCAGGCCCAGCTTCCCGTCCTTCTGGCCGAATATACCTTCCGAACCCGGCAGGACATCGAAGACTATCTGCAGCTTCTCTCCCTGACCGACTCTTACTTCCGCCAGATCCTGGACTTTGAACAGGAAAAAGCCGTCCAGGGGCTTTTTATGAGCGACGCTTCCCTCTGCCGGATCCAGGAACAGTGCCGCTCCCTCATATCCGATCCTTCCCACAATTATCTGGAAAGTATATTTTCAGATAAGATCAGCGCCTTCCCGGATCTGACCGCCCGGGAGAAAAACGGGTATCTGAACCGGCACCGGGAAGTTCTGGAAGATCACTTTCTTCCCGCCTATCAGCTTCTGATCGACGGCCTGGAGGCGCTGAAAGGAACCGGTTCCAATGAAAATGGACTCTGCTGGTTAAAAGGCGGAAAAGATTATTACCGATACCTGCTCCGCAGTCAGTCCGGCCTCTACGAAGAACCGGATCAGATCCGGGAACGCCTGCAGGAACAGCTGAAGGCAGATTCCCTGGAAATGCAGTCGCTTCTGAAAGAAAACCCGAAACTTCTCTCCGCTTCCCTCACCGCCCGGCCGGCTCTGGAAGATCCCGGGGAAATTCTGAAAGCGCTCAGGGAACAGATCACAGAGGATTTTCCCTCCCTTTCCGCCTCCTCCTATGAAGTAAAGTATGTCCATCCGGATCTGGAAGAATACTTAAGTCCCGCCTTCTATCTCACCCCTCCGGTAGATACCATGAGCCCAAATACCATTTATATCAACCCCGCCGCCTCACTGGAAGGAACCGAACTGTATACTACCCTGGCTCACGAGGGATTTCCGGGGCATCTCTATCAAACCCTCTATTTTGCCGGGACCAATCCCCCTGCAATCCGCCATATCCTGGGGACGGGAGGCTACGTCGAGGGATGGGCTACCTATATTGAGTCCTTCGCCTACGGCTACGCCCAGAAGGATCCCGCGCTCTCCCGGCTGCTCTGGCTGAACCGCTCTCTGAATCTGGGACTCTGCTCTCTTTTAGATATGGGGATCCACTATTACGGCTGGACCGAAGAAGATGCCTTCGCCTTCCTCTCCTCCTTTGGAATTACAGACCGGAACGCTGTAAAAGAAATCTTCCGCTACACAGTGGAAACTCCGGGAAATTATTTAAAATATTACATGGGATATTTAAGTATTCTCGATCTGAGAACAGAGATGGAAAAAGAACTGGGAAAAGACTTTGATCTGAAAGAATTTCATCGAACAGTACTGGAAATTGGCCCCTGTCCCTTTCCGGTACTGAGAAAGTATACAAAAGAACTGCTTTCATCATAAGAAGAGGAAGGGGATGCAAAAAAGCTTTCTTTCCGGCCTTTTTACATCCCCTTCTCCTCTATTTTCCATAGCCGCGGAAAAACTCCCGCAGATGGCTCAGCGCCTTCACCAGCACTGCCGTCTCTTCCTCAGAAAGCCCCTCCAGAGTCGCGCGGATCATTTCCTCATGAAAATTCTGATGATGCAGATAAGCCCGATCCCCCCGGTCTGTAAGCGAGATCAGTACCACCCGACGGTCCTTCTGACTTCTCTCCCGCCTCACATACCCCTTCTTTACCAGGCTGTTGACCGCAATCGTGAGCGTCCCCACCGTCACAGACAGATCTCTCGCCACCGCCGACATATTGCGGGGAGCGGCCTGACCAATCGCCTCGATCACATGCATATCGTTATTTGTAATATCCCGGAATTCATCCGTGATAATCGCCTTCTCTTCCACATCCATGATTTCACGGAACAGATTGACCAGCACATCATGAAATGTCTCGTAAGTATCCATTCTGCCACCTCCCACCATTTTACCGCCCGGATTACACTTTGTTCAATTATTATACCCCATTCCTTCCCGGGGCACAACGGGAATTTCCCTTTCCCTTGCAAGAGGAAAGAGAAGCTTTTATAATAAGTACAGAACTATCTTACATGCAGACACACGGAGGTAAGCATATGTCTTCATCCTATTATGCCAAAGCGCTGAAAGCGGGACAGAAGGAATTTCGTCAGGCCCGCCACCGGGGACTCTATCCCTACCTTCCCGCCCTGGACGAGCTGATCTCCCGGGCGGATATCGTATCAGAAGTAAATCTGGGACTGGTTCACATCCCTCTGGATCTGATCGCAGGGACCAAAACGGCCGGACGAAAATCTGCCTTTTCCTGCAATTTTATGCCCCTGCTCTCCCCGTCTTCCGAATTTGCCGACAAATGGTCCTCCCTCTGTCAGTCTCATCTGGACGAAGGGATCCACTCTCCCATCACGGCCTACGAATACATGAACCATTTCTACGTGCAGGAGGGAAACAAAAGAGTCAGCGTACTGAAGTTTTTCCAGGCCGACAGCATAGCCGGAACGGTGATCCGGCTGATTCCCCGCCGGACGGAAAGCCGGGAAAATAAGATTTATTACGAATTTCTCTCCTTTTATGAGCTGTCCAAAATTAATTACATCTATTTTACAGAAGAAGGCCGCTTTGCCGCCCTTCAGTCCGCCCTGGGAAAAGGACCTCAGGAAGCCTGGAGCGACGAGGACAGGATAAACTTCTCCTCCCTCTACTACCGGTTCACGAAAGCTTTCCTGGCCCGGGGCGGAGCCGATCTGCCCATCACTCCCGGAGACGCTCTTCTCACCTTCCTGAATATCTATGATTATCAGAAAGCCTGCCAGATGGCGGAAAAAGAATTTCCTCCTCTTCTGGCCCGTCTCTGGGACGAAATCCTCCTTCTGAAAAGCGGACAGTCTGTAAACCTGCTGACCCAGCCGGCCCAGGAGGCAAAGCCAAACCTGCTTAATATCATTCTGCCCTCCGCTCCCCAGCACCTGGACGTAGCCTTTGTCCACGGCGGAAATGCGGCCCACTCCAGCTGGGTATACAGCCATGAACTGGGGCGCGCTCATCTGGAGCAGGTCTTCGGCAGCCGGATTACAACCCGGATGGCAGAAAACGTCTCCCCCGGTCCGGAGGCAGATCAGATTCTGGAAGACCTGATCCAGGAGGGGTGCGACACGATTTTCACCACCACCCCTACGCTGTCCCGCGCCTCCTTAAAGGCGGCGGTCAATCATCCGAAAATAAGGATCTTAAACTGCTCCCAGAATCTCTCCCACTACCATATCCGCACCTACTACGGCCGGATGTACGAAGCCAAATTCCTTCTGGGCGCTATCGCCGGATCCATGTCCCCCTCCGGAACACTGGGTTACGTGGCCGACTACCCCATCTACGGAGCAACGGCCAGCATCAACGCCTTCGCTCTGGGCGCCAAGATGGTCAACCCCCGCGCCGTCGTTTATCTGGAATGGAACTCCCAGAAAAGCTGGAAAGAAATCGAAGCTTCCATGAGAAGCCGCGGCGTAGAGTATCTGTCCGACCGGGATATGATCTCTCCCCGGGAACCCTCCCGGCAGTTCGGCCTCCACAGCATGGATCCCCGCCAGCTGATCAATCTGGCAATGCCCGTCTGGCACTGGGGAAAATTCTACGAGAAGATTATTCAGGAAATTTTCAGCGGAACCTGGAAGGTCTACGGGGAAACAGACCAGAAAGAAGGGGAGCGCCAGGCGCTGAATTACTGGTGGGGCATGTCCGAGGATGTGATCGAGGTCATCTGTTCTCAAAATCTTCCCATCGGAACCCGCAGACTGGTTCAGCTTCTGCGCAGTTCTCTCTGTTCCGGTCAGTTCACTCCCTTCGCCGGCCCTCTCTACGCCCAGGGCGGGCAGCTGGCTGTGGAGGCGGATCATATTCTGACCCCTGCTGAGATCACCACCATCGACTGGCTGGCAGAAAATGTGGCCGGTTCCATTCCTTCTCTGGAAGAGCTCTCCCCCAAAGGGCGGGAAATCAGCCTTCTGCAGGGGCTGGAAAAAGAGTAAAGGCGGACACTGTATATGAAAATACTGGCAATTGCAGACGAAGAGAGCAAGTCTCTCTGGGATTATTTTGAAAAAAGCAAACTGGAAGGCATCGATCTGATCCTCTCCTGCGGCGACTTAAATCCGAATTACCTGTCCTTTCTGGCCACTTTCTCCAGCGCGCCCGTACTCTATATCCACGGAAACCACGACGACCGGTACGCCAAAGCGCCCCCCGAAGGCTGTATCAATATCGAAGATCAGGTTTACGTCCACAACGGCGTGCGGATCCTGGGGCTGGGCGGATCTCTCCGCTACAAACCCGGCATCCATCAGTATACCCAGCGGCAGATGAACTGGCGGCTGCGCCGGGCCGCCTTCCAGATCCGTCGGAACCGGGGCATCGATATTTTACTGACCCACGCTCCCGCAGCCGGGATCCACGACGGCGCCGATCTGCCCCACCAGGGCTTTCAGGCCTTTAACCGGGCGATAGAACGATACCACCCCTATCTTTTTCTTCACGGCCATGTCCATTTAAGCTACAGCGCCTTTGGGGAACGCCATACGGCCCACGGTTCCACCAATATTATCAATGCCTACGACCGCTGTATTATTGATTTTGATCCGGAAGCCATACGAAATGCTTCCCCGCCGCCTCCCCGGCTTCTCTACTATTAAAACAAAAGGATGCAGATTCCGGCAAATGCCTGTGTCTGCATCCTTTTTCTGATAAGAAATTTTTCTCTCCATCTTAAATATTTCCTAAGATTTTGCTTCGCATTTTCCTCACTCCGCTTTCGTATACTAGGTTTCAGAAAATCAGCAAGGAGGAACCTTCTCATGAAAAAATTTCTGAAACACTGCAACAGAGGGCTGCTGCTGGGGCTCGCAGTTCTTCTGGGCCTTATCATTTATCTGAAGGCAAACAGCATGTGGTTTGAAAAATCAAAAGCGGAGATTGAAAATACCATCACCGAATATCTCACCGAAGTAAAAAAAGTAAACCTGGCTCCCACCGGAGAGAAAATCTCTCAATGTCAGGCGCTCCTGGAACGGTTCTGGACTTCAAAAGGAATCCCCTCCGGTTACTACGGAGCGGAAAAGGCAGACATGAGCGCCTACCTGGACGCTCTCGCCAGTCAGGGAAACAAAACCGGAATCACAGACTACACCGATCTCTACCGGGATATCACCGTAAGCCAGTTCGGACCGGGCTGTGCAAAAGCCGCCCTCTCCTACAACGTCAGCTTTTCCCTCGACACCCCCCAGGCGGACTGCCCGATCCTAGGTCTGCAGGACGGATCCGTCGTCTACTACGGTGCGCCCCCCGCTCCCGAGACCAGCCAGATCAATCAGAATCTCGCTCTCGAGATCTATCTTCAGGAAAATGACGGAAAATGGCAGATTTCAAGTATTTCTGCCGAACCCCGGGAAGAATAGGAGGACGCTATGGGAACAGCAATAGAAATCAGCCATGTAAGTAAATATTTTGGAAAACGAAAGGTGGTAGATGATCTTTCCTTCACCACCCAGACCGGCGAAGTCTTCGGATTTCTCGGCCCAAACGGCGCCGGCAAAACAACGACCATCAAGATGCTGGTGGGTCTGATCGGCATAGACGAGGGTTCCATCTCCGTCTGCGGCTCTGATGTCACCACCGATTTTGAAAAAGCCATGGCAAACGTGGGCGGTATCGTGGAAAATCCCGAGCTCTACCGTTATATGACCGGCTATCAGAATCTGAAACAGTACGCCCGCATGCGAAAAGGTGTGACCCGGGAACGGATTGACGAAGTCGTGGAACTGGTGGGCCTGTCCAACCGTATCCACGAAAAAGTATCCCGGTATTCTCTGGGCATGCGCCAGCGGCTCGGCGTAGCTCAGGCTCTGCTCCATCACCCGAAAGTACTGGTTCTGGATGAACCTACCAACGGACTGGATCCGGCAGGCATCCGCCAGCTGCGGGATATCCTCCGCACCCTGGCTCACACAGAAGATATCTGCGTGCTGGTCTCCAGCCATCTGATGAGCGAAATGCAGCTGATGTGCGACCGAGTGGCAATTCTGGTGAAAGGCCAGCTGATCCAGACAACTTCCGTGGAGGAACTGGTCACAAGTGTGAACGGACAGGAGACCCGGTACCGCTACCACGTGAGCGACCCGGAGATGGCCTCCGTCCTTCTGGCCGGCAATCCTTCCGTGAAGCTTGCGCCTGTCGATGAAGAACATCTGGAACTTACCCTTCTCGAAGGTGCGGACGAAAAATCTCTGGCTCAGATCAACCAGCTTCTGATCTCCCAGGGTGTGGAACTCTACACAGCCGCTCCTGTAGAAGCTCAGCGTCTCGAGGACGCCTTTATCGAACTGACAAAGGGGGATACGCAAATTGCTTAAATTAATACAGAATGAATGGATTAAAATATTTTCAAAAATCAGCACTTACGTGCTCCTAGGGCTTACTCTGCTCCTGACTATGGGATACTCAATCCTAGCCCGTTCTCTGGGCGCCTACGAACCTCACTCCTACACCTATAATGATTATGACTTAAATTCTGAGATCGCCTATCTGGAAAGCAGCCGGCCGGAAGGATATGAGGCCGACGTAAAGCGTTATCAGTTTATGCTGGACAACGGAGACTCCTGGGATATGGACAGCTGGGAATTCAATGCCCTGACCGAAGTTTTCTCCGCCATCCAGTCTCCTCTTATCTATCAGGCAGACCAGTTATCCCCGGAGGAAACGGCTGCCCTGGAGGAGAAATTCAACGCCCTGACATCTTCCATTGTCAGCCATGATTTCCAGAGCTACGCAGCCCTGTGGATCCGGGAAATTGAATCCCAGGATATTTCTGACAATATGAAAGACGCCCGCACCTTCCCCTATCAGTTTATGCTGGAAAATAATCTGGATCCCTCCGGAGATTCCTGGAAGATAGATGCCGTCTCTGAACTGGGGGACGCTATGGTCCGCATGGCTTCTCTGGAAGATCAGCAGGCCCAGGGTTCCTACGTATCAGAAGAGTCCATGACGGAAGCTTCCGATACACTGGCTCTGGCTCAGTACCGTCTGGAACACGAGATCAGCAGCTATATGACGGAAGATGGAACTACCAACAGTCAGTACTGGCGCGCCCTTCTGGAAGGCGGAGTTCTTCTCACCTTTATCAGCGTGGTCATGATCGTGATCGCCGGCGGCTCCGTCGCAAATGAATTTTCCTCCGGTACGATCAAGTTCCTCCTGATCAACCCGGTAAAACGAAGCAAGATTATTATCAGCAAATTTCTCTCCCTCATGCTGCTCTGCGGCGCCATGATCCTGGGAATCTTCATGGTAAACGGTCTCTTCGATCTGATCCTCTTCCGGGATGCGTTCGGCGTACCCATGCTGACGGTAGAACAGGGCACAGTCACAGAAGGAAGCGCTCTGCTTTACGCCTTAAAGCAGTACGCTTTAAACGGAATCACCATGATCGCCATGACGACCCTGGCTTTTATGATCTCTTCCCTCATGCGCAGCTCTGCCGTAGCGATCGGGATCGGAGTCGCCTCCCTTCTCGGCGGCACCATGATCTCCTCTATTCTGGTTCAGTACGGCTGCGACTGGGGACGCTACCTGATCTTCTCCAACCTGAACCTGTCCCAGATCGCGGAGGGCTATGGGATGTACCCTAACCAGAGTCTCCTCTTCGCCCTGGGGGTACTGGCCGTCCATATGATAATCTTCCTCTTCACCGCCTTCGACGGCTTTACCCGGCGGGAGGTATAACACTTTTTTCACACCATCATCGCCGCCAGGATCACACTGGCGGCGATTCCTGCAAAAGTGGCCAGAAGGGCGCCTGCCCTGTCTCTTATACACATCTCCGAGCCCACGAGACCGTA
>URYM01000058.1 GCA_900552095.1 uncultured Blautia sp.
GTTTAAGGTGCCGTCTGCGATCCGCTTTCATCTGGTGGGAAAACCGGGCAAATGGGTCAGCGGAAAAGATGTGATCCTTCATATTATAGGAATGATCGGTGTGGATGGAGCTCTGTATCGGTCGATGGAATTTGTGGGAGAAGGTATCTCCTATCTGTCCATGGATGATCGTTTTACAATTGCCAACATGGCGATTGAGGCCGGAGGAAAGAACGGAATTTTTCCGGTGGACGAAAAGGCGGAAGCTTATATGAAGGAACACTCGAAGCGAACATATCAGATCTATGAAGCGGACGAAGATGCCGTCTATGAGGAGGAATATACGATCGACCTGGGAAAACTGAGACCCACGATTGCATTTCCCCATCTGCCTGAAAATACAAAAACCATTGATGAGATCGTGGAACCGGTTTCGGTGGATCAGGCAGTGATCGGTTCCTGTACCAATGGCCGGATTGAGGATCTGCGTACAGCCGCTGCTGTCCTGAAAGGCAGAAAAGTGAAGAAAGGGCTGCGCTGCATTGTGATCCCGGCTACTCAGTCGATCTATCTTCAGGCGATGGAGGAGGGGCTTTTGAAAATTTTCATTGAAGCCGGAGCGGTGGTAAGTACTCCGACCTGCGGCCCCTGTCTGGGAGGATATATGGGAATCCTGGCAGAAGGGGAGCGCTGTATTTCCACCACAAACCGAAACTTTGTGGGCCGCATGGGGCATGTAAAGTCAGAAGTTTATCTGGCAAGCCCGGCGGTGGCAGCGGCCAGCGCCGTGACCGGGAAAATTTCTTCGCCGGAAGAACTGGGAATGTAGGAGGCGTTAAAAAGAATGAAAGCACAGGGAAAAGTATTTAAATATGGAGATAATGTAGACACCGATGTGATTATTCCGGCACGTTATCTGAATTCTTCAGATCCGGCAGAACTGGCACAACACTGTATGGAGGATATCGACCGGGAGTTTGTAAAAAAGGTGAAAAAGGGAGATCTGATCGTGGCAGATAAAAATTTCGGCTGCGGTTCTTCCAGAGAGCACGCGCCGTTGGCGATCAAGGCAGCGGGGGTGAGCTGCGTGATCGCAGAAACCTTTGCCCGCATTTTTTATCGCAATGCGATCAATATCGGTCTTCCCATCATTGAGTGTCCTGAGGCATCCAAAGATATTAAAGACGGAGATGAAATAGAAGTGGACTTTGACAGTGGTGTGATCTGCAACAGGACAACAGGGAAAACGTATCAGGGACAGGCCTTTCCGGAATTTATGCAGAAGATTATCCGGGCGGAGGGGCTGGTAAATTATATCAATATAAAACAGGCAGAAACGGTTTGACAACCTTCTATTACAGATAGCGGGAGCCTGTAAAAAGGCTCCCATTTTTGTCAGCAGAAGGCGGAAAACGGTGAGTCAGTCTCGTATATCCACGAAAATTGTTTGAAATGTTCTGAAAATAAGATTTTTTGAAAAAATTTAAAATAAGGGCTTTACAAACAGGGAGAAATGGTATATACTACATATTGTCTTCGGGACATGATACCGGGGTATGGCGTAGCTTGGTAGCGCGCACGGCTGGGGGCCGTGAGGTCGCAGGTTCAAATCCTGTTGCCCCGACTTACTATTTTGAAGACGATGGAGGGACTGCAATTGATTGCAGTCCCTTTTGGTGTATCAGAAAGTAAAAGGGATGAGGAGGACTGTAATTATGATGGATTATACGAAATATAAGCGGCAGTACTATATGCCGCCGGTACCTTGTATGGAGTGGACGAAGAAAGAGTACATAGAGAAAGCTCCTGTCTGGTGCAGCGTGGATTTAAGAGATGGAAACCAGGCTCTGGTGATTCCCATGAGTCTTCAGCAGAAAGTAGATTTCTTCCGGCTTCTGGTAAAAATCGGATTTAAGGAGATTGAAGTGGGATTTCCGGCTGCTTCCGAGACAGAATATGAATTCCTGAGAACTCTGATCGAACAGAATCTGATTCCGGATGACGTGACGATTCAGGTCCTGACCCAGGCCAGGGAGCATATCATCCGAAAAACTTTTGAGGCGGTAAAGGGCGCCAAAAATGTGATTGTCCATGTATATAATTCCACTTCTGTGGCGCAGAGAGAACAGGTTTTCAAAAAGTCCAAAGAAGAGATCCTTCAGATTGCTGTGGAAGGAGCAAAGCTTTTAAAAGAGCTGACAGAAGAGGCCGGTGCCGCCTATCGTTTTGAATACAGTCCGGAAAGTTTTACAGGTACAGAGCCGGAATATGCACTGGAGGTCTGCAACGCGGTTCTGAATGTCTGGAAACCGCAGGCAGACCGGAAGGCGATTATCAATCTGCCTGTGACAGTACAGCATTCTATGCCTCACGTGTATGCCAGCCAGATCGAATATATCTGCAGCCGGCTGAATTACAGGGAAAATGTGGTTGTATCACTTCATCCCCATAATGACCGGGGATGTGGTGTGGCGGACTCGGAGATGGGGCTTTTAGCCGGGGCAGACCGGATTGAAGGAACACTGTTTGGAAACGGGGAGCGGACCGGAAATGTGGATATTATTACGCTGGCTATGAATATGTATGCCCAGGGAGTAGATCCGGAACTGGATTTTTCAGATATGCCTGATATCTGTGAGCAGTATGAAAAATATACGGGGATGAAAGTGGATGAGAGAAGCCCTTACAGCGGTGCTCTGGTGTTTGCTGCTTTTTCCGGGTCACATCAGGATGCTATTGCGAAGGGAATGAAATGGCTGGAAGAGAAAGATCCCAATCACTGGACTGTGCCGTATCTGCCCATCGATCCCACGGATGTGGGAAGAAATTACGATGCGGATGTGATCCGGATCAACAGCCAGTCGGGGAAAGGCGGCGTAGGTTATATTCTGGAGACCAAGTTCGGCCTGAATCTGCCGCCTAAGATGCGGGAGGCGATGGGCTATGCGGCGAAAGCAGTTTCGGATCATGGTCATAAAGAACTGCAGCCTCAGGAGATCTTCGATCTGTTTACGCGTACCTTTGAGAATGTGAAAGAGCCTTACAATGTGGTGGAAGTACATTTCCAGAAAAAAGAAGAAGGAATAGAAGCTCAGGTTACCTCTACCTTCAAAGGGAGAAAAACTGTCACAGAGGCGGTGGGGAACGGACGTCTCAATGCGGTCAGCCAGGCGCTTAAAAAAGCTTATAATCTCAAGTATGATCTGGTAACCTATCAGGAACATGCGCTGGAGCAGAGTTCCAGTTCAAAGGCGATCGCTTATGTGGGAATCCGCAAACCGGATGGAAGCCTCTCCTGGGGAGCGGGCGTGGATGTAGACATTATCCATGCGTCTATCGATGCGCTGGTGACAGCGATCAACAACCGATAAAATGTCTGCAGGCGGGTCTTCACAATCCGGCTTGTCATAAAAAAAGGGCTGTGTTATAATAAGTTCAAGTCCGGGCGGCGAAAAGCCGCCCGTTTCCGCCTGGGGCGGAGAATTATGAGGAGAAAGGCGGAAGCTGTCATGGAGTTATATTACACAAGTACGAGAAATCAGGAAGTTAAGGTTACAGCATCACAGGCAATCCTTCAGGGGCTTTCCAGGGACGGAGGACTTTTTGTTCCCTCCAGGATTCCGGCCCTTACGGTTTCGGCGGAGGAACTGGCGGAAATGACGTATCAGGAGGTGGCTTATCAGGTGATGAGCCGTTTTCTTACTGATTTTACAGAGGAAGAGCTCAGAGGCTGTATTGACCGGGCATACGACAGCAAGTTTGATACGGAAGAGATTGCGCCTCTGGTTAAAGCGGAGGGGGTTTATTATCTGGAGCTGTTTCACGGTGCAACGATTGCTTTTAAAGACATGGCGCTTTCTATCCTGCCCCACCTTATGACCACGGCGGCAAAGAAGAACCAGGTAAAAAATGAGATCGTGATCCTGACAGCAACTTCCGGTGATACAGGAAAGGCCGCTCTTGCGGGATTTGCGGACGTGCCGGGCACAAAGATCATCGTATTTTATCCGAAACACGGGGTGAGTCCGATCCAGGAGAAACAGATGGTTACCCAGAAAGGGGAAAATGCCTATGTGGTGGCGATCGAAGGGAATTTTGATGATGCTCAAAGCGGAGTAAAGAAAATTTTCGGAGATGCTGAGATGGCGGAGCGGTTGAGAAAAGGCGGATATCAGTTTTCTTCTGCCAATTCCATCAACATCGGACGGCTGGTTCCTCAGATTGTTTACTATGTATATGCATACAGCAGGCTGGTGAAGAACGGAGAGATCGCTTCGGGAGAAAAGATTCATGTAACGGTGCCTACCGGAAACTTTGGAAATATTCTGGCGGCTTATTATGCAAAGCAGATGGGATTGCCGATCGGGAAACTGATCTGCGCTTCCAATGAGAACAAAGTACTGTTTGATTTCTTCCGTACCGGAACGTATGACAGAAACAGAAGATTTGTTCTCACATCTTCGCCTTCCATGGATATTCTGGTTTCCAGCAATCTGGAACGGCTGATCTACCGCATGGCAGGGGAAGACGCCGGAGTCAACCGGAGAATGATGTGTGATCTCAATGAGAAAGGCGCCTATACCGTTACAGAAGAAATGCAGGAGAAGATGGCTGACTTTTACGGAAATTATGCCAGCGAGGAGGAGACAGCGGCCAGAATCCGGGAATTATATGAAAATACAGGATATGTGATCGATACGCATACGGCGGTGGCTTCCGAGGTATATAAAAAATTCGTAAAAGATACGGGAGATAGGACTAAAACGGTGATTGCCTCTACGGCAAGTCCCTTTAAATTTACCCGCAGTGTGCTGGGTGCGATTGACAGAAAGTATGAGGTGCTGGACGATTTTGCACAGGCAGATGCGCTTTCAGAACTTTCTATGACGGCAGTGCCTCAGGCGATTGAAGAGATCAGAAATGCACCGGTTCTTCATGATACAGTGATCCCGGCAGAGGATATGGCCGCTGCTGTGGAAAAGATTTTAAAAATTTGAATTTTACCGGAAGTTTAAACAGAATTTACAGGAGATTGATAACTTCAAGAATTTATCTTGAAATATTGCATAGACTAAGGTATAATCATTTTAGGGTAATCTTCCTGGAATGTGCGACACTCCTGTGTTTTTGAACCTACATTTATTTTTAGGGATTCCTATATTGCTGATCCAATGTCAGGCCGTCGTTTGCAGCGGAAGACAGCGGGGCAGCTGCGGTTACCCACCTGGCTCCGTTAGGAGTCAAAAAGCAGGAAACGGCATTTCGGGAGTTACAGGAGGAGGATCTTAGGATCCTCCTCTTTTTTGGACGGAGAGAAGAAAAGGAGTGTCCGGTAAAGAGCTTTTGGGAAAAGGAGAAGAAGTATGGGAAAAGAACTGTTTGGAACGCTTCCGGATGGGCGGGATGTGTATGCATATGTGCTGGAAAACAAAAACGGAATGAAGATAAAAGTGATCGAGTATGGGGCGATTCTGGTGTCGGTCTGGGTTCCGGACAAGAAGGGCGTGCTGCGGGATGTGGTTCTTGGATATGATACGTTACAGGAATATGAGAAAAACGGAAGTTTTTTCGGAAGTACCATTGGACGAAGCGGAAACAGGATTGCAGGCGCCTCTTTTTTCATTGGTGACAAGAAGGTGCAGCTGACGCCGAACGAGGGGGAGAATAATCTGCACAGCGGACCGGAGGGATTTGAGAAAAAGCTGTGGGATTCCTGCCAGAAGGGAAATTCTGTGGTTTTTTCCCGGTTAAGTCCGGATGGGGAAAATGGATATCCGGGGGATTTTCAGGTGTCTGTCACTTATACCCTGACTGAAGAAGATGAGGTTCAGATTGACTATCAGGCAGTCTGCGACCAGGATACCGTAGCGAATATGACAAATCACAGTTATTTTAATCTGGCCGGACAGGACGGCGGAAAGATTCTGGGGCAGAAGGTGAAACTTTGTGCCGGCTGCTATATTCCGGTGGATGAATGTTCTATCCCCACAGGGGAGATTGCGGATGTGGCGGGTACGCCCATGGACTTCCGGGAGGAAAAGGAGATCGGTTCAGAGATTGAATCTGATTTTGTACAGCTGAGAAGAACAGGCGGGTATGATCACACGTATGTGCTGGACAAACCCCTGGGCAGTTATGGAAAAATGGCAGAAGCCTTCTGCCGGGAGTCGGGGATCCGGATGGAAGCGTACACAGACTGTCCGGGAGTGCAGTTTTATACCGGGAACTTTATTGAGAAAGAGTGCGGCAAGGCGGGAGCGGCTTATGAGCCGCGCTGCGGATACTGTTTTGAGTCTCAGTATTATCCCAATGCGGTAAATGAACCGTCCTTTCCCTCCCCTGTTCTGAAGGCGGGAGAAACATACAGGAGCAGAACCGGCTACCGTTTCTGGACAGAGGGGAAGCAGAAGGAAAAGGTATGAAGGATCCTCTTTTTTCATATACTGAATCATGGAAAAAAAGGATCATTTTGGGCGAAATGTAACAGGGCTTCTTTTTTTGATTCTTCTGGGACTTCTCTGGACGGTACGAAGAGACATCCGGCTGCCGGGGGAAGAGAGGATGCAGAAGATCGGACAGGATAAAGGGATTGAGGAACCGGATCCTGCCTCGGAGATTTCCGTGAAGGAAGAAGAGGCGGAAGATACAGAGGAGACCGGAATCCGGGTGGTTCTGGAAAATGAAAAAACGGGAGGGTACTACCACGACAGGGTGGTACTCTCCTGTTCAGGTGCTTGTCTCGCGGAAGGGAAGGAAGCGGCAGCCGGGCCGGGAGAAAAGCTGGAACTCACCGGCGAAAGTCCGCTTCTGGGGGAAGGAGTTCTGCGCCTTGCAGGAGAAAACGGGGAAAAAATAACGGTTCACTCTCTGCACAGGGATCTGGGAAATCCATCCTATGAAGGGGTGCTGGAAATCCGAAAAACAGAAGAAGGACTGCTTCTGATCAATGAAGTGGGGCTGGAAACGTATCTGCGCTATGTGGTTCCCAGCGAGATGCCGGCGTCTTATGAGATGGAAGCTCTTAAAGCGCAGGCGGTCTGTGCCCGCACCTATGCCTGCAAAGCGCTGGAAGAGGGGCGGATGGAGAAGTACTTCGGAGATGTGGATGATACCGTGTCTTTTCAGGTATATAATAATATGGAGAGTCATGAGAGAACCGACCGGGCTGTGCAGGAGACGGCCGGGAAAGTAATGACTTCAGGAGGAAAGCTGATCACGGCTTACTTTTTTTCCACCTCCTGCGGGCACACAAGCACAGATGAAGTCTGGAATGGGGAGACGAAGGAGACGTATCTGAAAAGTACTTATCTGGGTGAGGAGGAGAAAAATCTGGAGACAGAAGAAGCTTTTTCCTCCTTTATCCAATCGGAGGCCCCAAGTTATGATCAGGGGGAGACCTGGTATCGTTGGAAAGTAGAATTCCCTTTTGAAACGCTGCAGGAGCGCTTTCGGCTTTTGGAGACCGAGGGAGGAGAGCTGTGCACTATCCGGGTAAAAGAGCGGGGAGAGAGCGGTGTCGTGAAGCAGCTGGAACTGCAGGGAACGCAGAAAAGCCGGATCCTGACAAATGAGTATGAGATCAGGCAGTGGCTTTCCCCCGGTGATCTTCCGGTTGAGAGGGGAGGAAGGACAGTTTCCGGTGAGATGAGTATTTTGCCGAGTGCCTATTTTTACTGCGAACCAGTGAAGGAGGAAAACGGTCAGATTCGGTCCGTTCGGATCCTGGGAGGCGGCTATGGGCATGGAGTGGGGATGAGCCAGAACGGAGCGGATCAGATGGCGCAGGAGGGAAAAAGCTGGGAGGAGAGTCTGAACTTTTTCTTTCAAAATATAGAAATAACAGAAGAAGAGGAAATGAAATGAGACGGATGCTTAAGAGTCTGGATGGATTTTTTAAGAGAATACAGCAGGATCATGTAAGTGCCTATGCAGCGCAGGGTGCCTATTTTATCCTGCTTTCTTTTATCCCCTGCCTTCTGCTTCTGGTCACGCTGGTGCGTTATACGCCGATCACTCAGGAGATGATTCTGGAGGGGATTTTTCAATTTGTGCCGGAAAACGGCGGAATCCGGGATCTGATCGCCGGTATTGTTCAGGAAGTTTACACAAAGTCTGCAGCGGTTGTTCCGATTTCTGCTGTTTTTACCCTGTGGTCTGCGGGAAAGGGGATTCAGGCGCTTACCAACGGTCTGAACAGTATTTACCATGTGCGTGAAACCCGGTTTTATCTTTTCAACCGGCTGCGTTCGGCATTTTATACGCTGATGCTTCTTCTGGCGCTGGTTTCCACACTGATACTTCTGGTTTTTGGAAACAGTATTCAGAGAAAACTGGAGGTGCATATTCCTGTGATTGCCCGGCTGACTTCCATGGTGATCAGTATGCGGACCGGAATTGCGCTGGTGGTGCTGGCAATTTTTTTCCTGGTTTTATATAAAGTAGTGCCTAACAGGAAGGCTTCTTTTAAGAGTCAGATTCCCGGCGCTGTAATCAGCGCGGTAGCCTGGTCTTTATTTTCCCTTGGATTTTCGTTTTACCTGGATTATTTTGACGGAATGTCCAATATGTACGGAAGTCTTACTACGATCATGCTGGTTATGCTGTGGATGTATTTCTGCATGTGCATTGTTTTGATCGGAGCGGAGATAAATGCCTATTTTGAAGATAAGTTCCGGCGCCTGCAGCAGACGGCAGTGGAGAAAATTCAGAGTGAGTACAAAGAGCTGATGGAAAAAGTCCGGGAAAATGATTAAGTTTTCCTTGACTTTGTGCAAAAACTTGCTTAGAATAAGAGCAGACCAAAGGCTGTGATGGTGCAGGTAGGAAGTTTGCTTCTTTCAGAGAAAAGAGGTCGTCGGCTGAAAGCCTCTTTAAGTTCAGCGCTCTTCTGAGTTTCACACCGGAGCTTCATTTCTGAAACAACAGTAGGAAATGACGTAGCTGCGCGTTAAGCAGAGAAAGAGAGTCCGGATTGCGGAAAATCCGGAAATCAGGGTGGTACCGCGGAACTTTTAAGCTTCGTCCCTCGCAGGAGGGATGGGGCTTTTTTATTTCACAGGAAAAGATCAGGATGTAGAAAAGGAGAATTGCGATGAGCGAAGGAAACATCAGAGAGAAACTGCAGGTCATCTTAAGTGAGACCACAGAAAAAATCCAGGCGGCAGATGCGCTGGAAAAACTGAATGATGTGCGGG
>URYM01000059.1 GCA_900552095.1 uncultured Blautia sp.
CGTCGGCAGCGTCAGATGTGTATAAGAGACAGAGATTATATCATTCTTATATGTTATTTCTTAAAGTTGTTGAAGGTGTCCAAAACTGAAATCAAAGCATTTATAAGAGAATTTGAAAAAATAACTAAAGAATATGAGGGGCAGGTTAGTTCTGCCGTAGCCGCAATCACCGTTCATCCAGACTTGTTTTCGCGGATGACAATATTAAAAAATTCAATCTAATCTATTGCATATTTTTCGTTATTATAGTATATTATTAATAGCAATTGGGGTATGTGTTTGCGGACACATACTTGGAGGAGCCGGAGAAATCTGGCTCCTCTTTTGATTTCAGGATATTTTTTATTTCAATGTCTGAAATTCTTTCGCACTATTCATCCCATCCACCCAGTTACATAAAATTACAATACTCTCTAAATTTACATTAATATATGTACGCCACCTTTTCGTCCTCCCAGTACCTTTTTTCCTTTCAGGTCTTCCCAGGAAAACTCCGGCATTTCCTCCCTGGCTACCAGAAAGTTTCCTGCCCTCTGCGTCAGCTGGGCAAAATTCATCACCGGATCCTTTCCGTCCTCCTGCCAGGCATAAATAGAAGCCTCCGCTCCCATAAACCCGATATCGGCCTCCCCGGAGAGCACCGCTGTCATAGTCTTATCCGCCCCAAACCCGGTAACCAGTTCTACCTCCAGGCCCGATTCCTCAAAATATCCTTTTTCCAGCGCTACATACTGAGGCGCATAAAAAATAGAATGTGCCACCTCATTTAAGGTTATTTTTTCCATCTCTCCTTCCTGTACCGCAGCGCCGGTCTCCTTTTCCTGTTCTGCACATCCGGTCAGAACAGCCGCCGCAGCCATCAGGCATCCCGCCAGCCAGACCATTTTCTTTTTCATCGTAAACCTCCTTTTTCTCGATGCTATACTATATGTTTCCGCCGCCTTTTAAGTGACCGAAAGGGGTTGTCAAAATCCTGCCGGAGGGTATAATGTAAGAAAACAGCAGGTATATACAGGAGGAAAACGACATGAAACTTGGATTTATCGGATGCGGAAATATGGCCTCTGCCATGATCGGCGGTATTATCAAAAAGGGAATCGCAGCGAAAGATGAGATCATCGCTTCCGGGCGCTCCCAGTCAACAGCCGACCGGATCTCTGGACTTGGAATCCGCCGGGCCGAAAATAACAGTCAGGTAGTAGAGGAATCCCAGATCATTATTCTGGCTGTAAAACCTCAATATTATGAAGAAATCATTGAAGAAATCCGTCATCTTGCTTCCCCGGACAAGATTTTTGTAAGCATCGCTCCGGGCAAAACTCTCTCCTGGCTGGAGGAACGCTTCAAAAAACCGGTCAAACTGGTACGCACAATGCCGAACACCCCCGCCCAGGTAGGAGAAGGTATGAGCGCCTTGACACCGGGCAGACTGGTATCCGACGAAGAAGCTGATCTTGTCACCCGGATTTTCCGGGGATTCGGAGAAGCCGAACTGGTCAGCGAACCCCTGCAGGATGCCGTAGTGGGAGTCAGCGGAAGCGCTCCCGCCTACATTTTCATGCTAATTGAGGCTATGGCAGATGAGGCCGTGGCAGAAGGTATGCCCCGCGCCCAGGCCTACCGCTTTGCCTCTCAGGCCGTTCTGGGGAGCGCCAGAATGGTTCTTGAAACCGGCAGGCACCCCGGTGAACTCAAAGATATGGTCTGTTCCCCGGCCGGAACTACAATCCAGGCCGTAAAGATTCTGGAAAAAGAAGGGTTCCGCAGTGCCGTTATGGAAGCCATGCAGGTCTGCTGCGAGAAAGCCCGCTCCATGTAAAAGCAGGCTTTCTCAAACGCACCTTCCAGAGTGAAGAAAGAAGCTGCGGCAGGAAGTCTTTCACATCCTGCCGCAGCTTCTTTCATTTTATGGGGTATCTCGAAAGTCAAACAAATCTTTTACCGGTACCTCCAGCGCATCCGCAATATCAAAAAGCTTGCCAAGTGAAATAGAAGTTTTTCCGTTCGGAGCTTCTATATTGCTCATATGGGTTCGGCTGATTTGGACAGCTTCTGCCAGGTCCAGCTGCGTCATCCCACGGAGCTTCCGGTAGTAGGCAATTGTCAGCCCCAACAGGCGAAAATCATTCATACGTTTGTAATCTGTACTTTCAGCCATTTTTGCAGCCTCCTTTCCTCTATTGATATTATTGTATCAAGAAGCGGGGAAAGCTAAACAAAATCACATCTGACAAATGCAAAATAAAACGTGGTATATTGTCTCATTAAACACATTTTTGCAATATCATAATGGATTTTCACTTAATTTACTGTTGTGATAACGGCCGGAAAAAGTCACTTCTTCCCCGAACCATTCCGGAGGTTCAAAGCCCTCTGCCATGTTCCGATCCGGAAATTCCACCTCCGCCATGCAAAGCCCCTCATGGGCACCGTGAAACACATCCAGCTCCACCGTAAGCCCGCTCTCCAGAGGAATCAGATAACGGGTTTTTTCAATCAGAAGCCCGTCTGTCTTCTCCTTCAGATGCTCATATGCTTCCCTGGTCAGCGGAAGATTGTATTCTTCCCTCACCATCATCCCTTTCGATTTGTAGGTCAGAATCCATTCTTCATCCTGCCTGCGGATCCGCACCACCGGCTCCCGGCAGAGATACCCCTGTTCGATTTCATGACTGCTGTAACACTCCAGATTCTCCGGAAGAACCGGAATCAGAAATTTTCGTTCTATTTCCATTTTTTACTCCTTTTTATCATGGTACCCGCGCGGAGGACATCCCGCTCACTGCAGTGGTAATCCCCTCTCCCATATTTGGATGTACAAACGACTGCAGCAGATCTGCTGTGAAAAGAAATACTAGTATCAGACATAAAATCTCCAGTACCCTCTGATTTCTCCCAGCCAGAAACCTTTCTGCGGCCGGAAGCACCAACCGTACCAGAATAAGACCTCCTGCCCCGAAAATCAGCAGTCCCGCCAGGCAGACTCTCCCCTGAATCTGAAATCTCAGATCACTGTAGTCCCACCATCTCACCTGATAAACCGTTTCCAGATACCAGCCCGTCATATATTCCATCAGGCCGCACAGTGCCATCGTCATGAGAAAGAGTCTGGCCGGTTTATCCCGGTATTTTCCCAGAAATAATACAATCAGCACACTGCCGGAGCCATAGATTGGAAGCCACGGGCCGCTCAAAACACCTCTTTTTACAAACACCCCGTCCTCCACCAGATGGATTGCCACTTCCCAGATCCAGCCTGCAAACGACATCAGCACAAAAATGATAACCAAAAGCTCCAGTTTCTTCTTCCATCTCTCCGCCTTCTTCATATTTTTCCCCTCCTGCCTGCTTCCATACTTTCCAATTCTATAAAAGTATTTTACAGAGAAGTTTTTCATATTCAGAAAAAGAAACAAAAATACTTTCTGGCGCTTTTCTTAAAATTTTTTTAATTCTCTTTGTTGTATATGGCCAGCGCCTGCTGTCCCAGCTCCCGGTAAGGTCCCTGCACTTCATCCCGGTGATAGGCCACTTCCGCCTCTCCCTGCGGATCATGGAAAAACAGATAATCTCCCTGATATCCGATCAGAAGAAGACAGTGTTCTCCCTGCGGCCAGAAATAGGGAGTTGTCTTCCCCTCAATATACCAGGAATCCCGATATGTGATCTCCTTCATCCCGGAACTGGCCCACAGAATGACCGGGATCCCCCGGTCAATCTCTTCCTTCAGCTCTTCCAGGGTACTCCCGGTAAGGTCGGAAACTGCAAGCGACGGATCCCCCTTGTCCAGGATCACCGACTTCAGCGCCTCCCGGATCACCGGAGCAAAACATCCATACCCCGAGCTGCTGGCCGGATTTCCCGCAAAACTCTTCCCCGGATCGGGCCCCCACATCTTGCCGCCTTTCTCGTAAACCTCCTCCATAGGCAGATAAGAAAGAAACTCCTCCGCCGTCAGGTCTATTCCCTCCTGCTCCAGAGCCATCAGCGCGGCAGTCATCTCACACCCGGCAGGATATCCCAGTTCATCCTGATTCAAATAGGGAACATCGAGAAGCACTCTCTCCCGCTCCTCCACTGTCCGTCCGGAATCTCCCCGCTCCTCTGCCCACTCCAGAACCAGTCCGGGAATCCCCAGCTCATAGGCATACCAGCCCAGTCCCAGAATCATAAGAAACAGAAGGAGGCGGAACAGACGCCCCGCCCTCCTTTTTGTTTTACTTGCTCTTTTCTTTTCGTCCATAACCCTTCTTTTATTTTTTCTGTTTCTTCTGGTAATCCTTATGCAGGCTGTAGACAATTCCCGCCCCTGCCAAAAGGGCGATCAGGTTCGGCAGCACCATCAGGCCGTTGAACATATCCGACATATTCCATACCAGATCTACATGAAGCGTAGATCCCAGCAGAACAAACAGGATAACCAGAACAGAATACACTTTCACCGCTTTTTTTCCAAACAGATCCTTGACATTTACCTCGCCGAAGAAATACCACCCAATAATTGTGGTAAAAGCAAAAAACAACATACAGATTGCAATAAATATTTTTCCGAAAGAGCCAAAGGCAGAGTCAAATGCGCTCTGTGCCAGCTCAGATCCGGTCAGGCCATTTCCCAGCACACCAGTAGAAAGGATAACCAGCGCGGTCAGCGTCAGAATAATAAAGGTATCGATGAAAACACCCATCATGGCAATTACACCCTGATCTGCCGGATGATCTACCTTTGCAATCGCGTGGGCATGAGGAGTAGATCCCATACCGGCCTCATTGGAAAACAGTCCCCGGGCAACACCGTAACGCATTGCCTGCTGAACGCCCACACCCAGGGCTCCGCCCATCACCGCCTGCGGATTAAAGGCTCCCACAAAGATGTCGTGAAAAGCCTGCCCCACACCGCTTCCATTCATAAACAGGATGATCAGACAGCCAATCATGTAAAATGCCGCCATAATCGGAACAATTTTCTCTGTCACCCGGGCAATTCTCTGTACGCCGCCCAGGAAGATAACAGCTGCTACAGCCGCCACACAGATTCCCACGATCCAGGGTTTTACATGAAAAGCGTTTGCAAATGACACTCCGATAGAGTTTGACTGCACCATATTGCCCATGAAGCCCAGCGCAAGGATAATAGCCACTGAGAAAAACCCGGCCAGAAATCTGCCAAACTTTCCTTTAAAAATATAACGGATATAGTAAACCGGACCACCCACCAGCTGACCGTCTTTCGTCTGCCTGGTCTTCTGCGCCAGGATTGCCTCCGCATAGATTGTAGCCATGCCAAAGAACGCAGAGACCCACATCCAGAAAATAGCTCCCGGTCCGCCGGAAGCCAGAGCTGTCGCGGCTCCTGCAATATTTCCCGTTCCCACCTGAGCTGCAATAGCTGTAGTCAGTGCCTGGAAAGAACTAAGGCCGTCCTTGTGATCCTTCCCATGCAGGGAAAAATTACCGAACATTTTCTTTAACCCGCTTCCAAACTTCCGGATCTGGACAAACCCCAGACGGAAGGTGAAGAAAATCCCGGTTCCCACCAGCAGAAAAATCAGGGCATAATCCCATAATACTTTGTTTACGATCTGTACAACGGATTCGATTGTACTCATTACTGCATCCATTTTTTCTCCTCCTCATATTGCTCCGGGGAACAGGACACAGACCGTGAATACCTTTCCTGCGAAAGAAAAAGGAGCCGACTGCAAGCCAACTCCGGATATATCACCCAAAAGAAAGACGTCCCACACATCTTTCTTCCTTTTACACTGTCCTTTTGCCTGAGAGATTCATGGATCCAGATCCACTTACACCTTCGGCACCCGCAAACGGGATTCTCCAGAGAGCCATCCAACTGCAGTCCTTATCCGCTTCTCTTCGGACACCTGAGAGTATTACTCCTTCGGTGAGCTATCCGCTGCTTTCCTGCAGTCTTCCACTGGCTAATATTTAATTCATGAGGTATTATAAGCGCACTCACCATCTTTTGTCAATGCTTTTTCTTGAAGCAGTCAGGAAACTTTGCTATAGTAAAGCTGAAAACAAAAGAGGAAGGTACTTTACCTATGAAAATGGAAAATGATCTCGGGCAGGACAGCATCTGGAAACTGGTTCTCCGGCTGGCTCTCCCCGCTATGGCTGCCCAGTTTATCAACGTACTCTACAGCATCGTAGACCGCATCTACATTGGAAATATTCCCGGAGAGGGGAGTCTTGCCCTGGCCGGAGCGGGAATCTGCGGTCCCATCGTCACCTTACTTTCTTCCTTTGGAACCCTGGTCGGCCTAGGCGGCTCCATCCTTATGGCAATGCGCATGGGAGAAGGAAAGCTGGAAAAAGCCCGGCAGATACTGGCAAACTGTTTTTTTCTGCTGATCCTCTTTTCCGCCATCCTTACTGTGCTCTTCCTTCTTTCAAAGGATACCCTGCTTTTCTGGTTTGGCGCCAGCGAAGCAACCTTTCCCTATGCGGATACTTATCTGACTATCTATACCGGCGGAACTTTTTTTGCACTGATGGCCATGGGACTGAATTATTTTATTACCTGTCAGGGATTCGCCCGGATCGGAATGTTTACTGTTGTTCTCGGCGCTCTCGCCAACCTGATCTTAGACCCCATCTTTATCTTTGTCTTTGATCTTGGAGTTGCCGGCGCCGCCATTGCCACCGTGTTGTCCCAGCTTCTCTCCTGTATCTTTGCCGTCTCTTTTCTCTTTGGGAAAAGAGCCCCGGTGACGATCTCCTTTGGAAATTACAACCGCCGTCTGATGACTCAGATTCTGTCCGTTGGACTGCCGCCTTTTCTCATTCTGGCTACAGACAGTTTAATTCTCATCATCCTGAATACCGTCCTGTCCAAAACGGGCGGAAACGAAGCCGACCTGCTCATTACTGCCGTTACGATCGTCCAGAGTTATATGGCTATGATCACCGGCCCCATGCTGGGCATCAGCAGCGGAACACAGGCTATTATCAGTTACAATTACGGCGCCTGCCAGCTGGATCGAGTCCGCCAGGCGGAGAAAAAAATCCTGCTGCTCTGCCTGGCCTTCACAGCTTTCATGTTTCTGGTATCCCGCCTTCTCCCGGAATTTTTTGTCAGACTCTTCACCAGGGACGCTGCTGCAATCTCCGTATCTGTCTGGGGCATACACACATTCACCCTTGGAATTATTCCATTAAGTTTCCAGTATGTACTTGTAGACGGTCTGACTGCTATGGGACGCACAAAAACAGCTCTCATCCTCTCCATCTTGCGAAAAGGCACCTACATCACAGCCGCTGTAGTCCTGGCTGTCCTGGTCTCCGCCAGAAGTTCCTTTTACGCAGAACCGCTGTCCGACCTCTTCAGCGCCGCTGTTTCCACTACAGTCTTTCTTCTGGTTTTTGAAAAACATCTGGAAAAGCGAAAAAAGGAACGCATCCCAGATGCCGGATAACACAAAGAAGCCTTTAAGTGCAGATCATTTCCGCAGTTAAAGGCTTCTCTTTTTTGCTGTTTAAATTCCGAAAATTAGTCAGCTACATACGGCATAATTGCGATATGTCTTGCTTTCTTGATCTCTACGGTCAGTGCACGCTGATGCTTTGCACAGTTTCCGGTAATTCTTCTGGGAAGGATTTTTCCTCTCTCAGATACGTATCTTTTCAGCTTGTTTACATCCTTGTAGCTGATTTCGTTATTCTCATTTCCACAGAATACGCAAACTTTTTTTCTTCTGCGTCCGCCTCTTCTCTTCATGGGAGAATCCGGTTTCTCAGTTTTATTGAAAGCCATGAGTATTTCCTCCTATCAAATATTCTGACGCTCTCCGCTCTGTCTTCTCTTAGTTGAACGGAAGCTCTTCATCAATCCCATCCGGAATGTTCATAAATCCGTCTGCTGATGCAGCCGGTGCCGCTGGTGCAGGAGCCGGTGCGCCGTAACCGCCGCCAAAGCCGCCTGTATGCTGCTCGCTGGCACTTTTACTCTCTGCAAACTCCTGATCCTCCACAACAACTTCCGTTGTGTAGACTTTCTGACCATCCCTGTTGGTATAGCTGCCGGTCTGAATCCGTCCGCTCACAGCAATCTTCGTCCCCTGACGAAGGTATTTCTCTGCAAACTCTGCGCTTCTTCCGAAAGCCACACAGGAAATAAAGTCTGCGCTTGCTTCACCGTCTCTTTTAAATCTACGATCCACTGCCAGTGTATATCTGGCAATTGCCAGCGCATTCTCCCCTGCGGAGTAACGCACATCCGGATCTCTAGTCAAACGACCCATCAAAATTACTTTGTTCATTCTCTACCTCTTTCCCTTTTGCCGGTTAATTGCTGAGAATTGTAACGACCTGCGGTCTCCAGGGTCTTATGCTTCTTTCTTTACGATCAGATATCTCAGTACGTTGTCCATGATACGAACGTGTTTTTCCACTTCTGCCGGACAATCTGTGTCTGCCTCGAACTGAATGAAGTAGTAGAATCCTTCACGCATTTTCTGGATCTCATAAGCAAGGCGTTTCTTGCCCCACTCCTCTACTTCTGTCACGTTTCCGTTGTAGCGGGCAATATAATTTTTTGCTTTCTCTACAACTGCTGCGCGCTCTTCGTCCTCGATTTTGGCATTCACAACTAATACTAATTCATACTTAGTCATGCTGTCTTCCTCCTTTTGGTCTCTGGCCCCTTCCTTCTAATCTGGAAGGAACAAGGAAATTTTGTATATCACAATTTAGTATCTTACCATACTTTCCCGCTAAATTCAAGGATTATTTTACTTTTTATCAAATTTCAGGAACATATCTTTTCATCAACAAGATTATAGTCCTCAAAAAAGACAGCACCGTTTTAAATATTAATTTTTTAGGATTTTTTGCAGCTGCTTCTTTTCCGACTTTTGCAGGGAATCGATTTAATTCATCCATATTTATTCCATTCCTGGCAGCTACTATAACCAATGAATTATCATTTTTTAAAATCACTTGTTCAGTCTGTACTGTCACATTGTAAACATTTTTTATCTTTGTCAAAAAACTTTCCTCACTTCTTTTTATTCACTTTCATGAATCCTCCCTCCAAAAACGGAGTATTCAGCTCTGATATTCTATTCTGTCTCTTATACACATCTGACGCTGCCGACGATCTTAC
>URYM01000060.1 GCA_900552095.1 uncultured Blautia sp.
CGCTTCCGGTTCCTTCGTCGGCTGCGGCGTCACAGTCTCTTCCGGCTCCTTCGTCGGCTCCGGTGTCACGGTCGCTTCCGGTTCCTTCGTCGGCTCCGGCGTCACAGTCGCTTCCGGTTTTTCCTGCTCTTCTTTCAGCTCCTCATACTCCTCCGGCGTCAGTTTCTGCAGACTTCCCTCCGGCTCAACCTCAATTTCTTCCCGGGGAAGACTGCTGTTGACCAGAGTGAGCACTGCTCCCTCCTTCACACGGATCAGCGTTTCACTGAAAGATTCGGCCCGTTTAATTGTTACTTCATCGGTGAGATACCAGGTACTGTCCTGCGAAACAGTAACCGTGCCGCAGATATAAATCGTTCCGTACCCTTCTGTCAGTTTCTGTGCCTTTTCAAAAGTATGCACCGCATTTTCAACAGAAGTGCCTTCCCCATCTTTTCTGCGTTTCTTCTCCTGGTCTTTTTCAGAGTCTGCATACAACTCTTCCAGTTCCGCCTCTTTGATCTCCTCTGAGACATCCCCGTCTAAGTAAACAGACTTCGGCTCTTTAAGCTGCTCTTCTTCACCCGGCGCTGCCTGGACCGGAACGGCCGCAGCCAGCATGGTGAGAGACATGAGCAGGCCAAGAGCTCTGCTTCTTTTGCGCAGCATTTTATGCTCTTTCACTTCTCACACCTCACTTACATGATTGTGGCGGAATACTGCGGAAAATTCTTCTGCCGCATTCCCTCCTTGATACGGGTCTGGTAGCCATTATATCATATTTCTTTATAATTCGACACCCCTAAATTAGATTTTCCCGGGAATCTTTGTTTTTCCCTTGCAATTTTCATGAAAATCTTGTATATTTTCTCTTATAATTTTCAAGAAAAAGGAGTGAATTTATTTGGATCCCAGTGACGTCGCCCAACTTGTGGTGATACTTGTCCTAATTGGACTTTCCGCATTTTTTTCTTCTGCGGAAACATCCCTTACTACCTGTAACCGTATCCATATCCTGAGCCTTGCTGAAGAAGGCAGCCGAAAGGCCAAAACCCTTTTGAAAGTGGTGGAAAATTCCGGAAAGATGCTCAGCACTATCCTGATCGGAAATAACATTGTAAATATTTCCGCCTCCGCCCTGATGACCACACTGACTACAGAAGTGCTCGGCAGCCAGGCAGTAGGTATCGGAACCGGTATCCTTACCCTTCTGATCCTGATCTTCGGTGAAATCACACCGAAAACAGTGGCCACCGTCAATCCGGACCGGCTGGCGCTCTTCTATGCGCCTGTCATCTATGGACTGATGAAACTTTTAACTCCGGTCATCTTCCTGGTCAACAAACTCTCCAATGGCGTGCTCTTTCTGCTCCGGGTAGATCCCAACGCGAAAAACCGCACCATGACGGAGAATGAGCTGCGTACGATCGTAGATGTAAGCCACGAGGACGGTGTGATTGAAAAAGAAGAAAAGCAGATGATCTACAATGTGTTCGATTTCGGAGATTCCCAGGCAAAGGATGTGATGGTTCCCCGGATCGATATGTGTTTTCTCGATGTGGAAAGTTCTCTTGAGGATCTGATGAAAACGATCCGAAAAGAAACCTATACCCGTTATCCTGTCTTTGACGGCGACATCGATAATGTGATCGGAGTTCTCAATGTCAAAGATCTCCTCATGGCAGAACAGAAAACACCGTTTTGCCTGCGCAGCCTTCTGCGTGAGCCTTATTTTACCTACGAACACAAAAACACTTCCGAGCTTCTCCTGGATATGCGCCAGCAGTCCAATAATTTTGCGATCGTGCTGGATGAATACGGCGCTACCGCCGGCCTGATCACACTGGAGGATCTTCTGGAAGAGATCGTCGGGGAAATCCGGGACGAATACGACGGGGAAGAAGAAGAAATGCTGACAGAACTGATTCCCGGCCGCGAATACCGCGCCCTCGGTTCTGCAAAACTGGATGACCTGAATGAAATTCTGCACACCGGCCTGGAATCCGAGGATTACGACTCCATCGGAGGATATATCATCGAACAGCTGGATCGTCTTCCGGTTCCCGGCGAATCGGCAGTTACGCCGGACGGGATCAAGCTGGTAGTGGAAACAGTAGCCAAAAAACGGATTGAGCAGGTACATATCTATCTGCCGGAGCCAAAAGAAGAAAGCTCTGAAGAATACTAAAGAGAGGCTGCCCCAAGTCATAAAACGACTCAGGGCAGCCTCCCTTATGTCAAACTGTTCCTAACAAAATCAGAATAAATTTTCAACTCTGTCGGCTATACTCTGCACTGCCTGCTCTGGACTATAATCTTCTTCCAGAATACATTTCTGAATCTCATTCGCTATAATCTCTTTTGTCTCTGCGTACTCCGGAATAAAGGTTGCCTCGGCAGAATACTGTACATTGTCCAGAATAATCTGCAGATTGGGATCTGCAGATACCATCTCTTTGTACTCATCCAATTCAGTACAGCTTTCCCGCAGCGGCAGATATCCTGTTCCATTTGCCCATTTTAAAGCATTCTCAGCATTTGTCATAAACTTTATAAATTCCCATCCTGCTCTCTCTTCCTCTTCGCTATGTCCCTGAAACATCATAAGATTAGAACCACCGGCCGGGTAAGACAATGTTTTATCTTCCGGAATTGCTGCTACACCAACTTCAAATCCGCAAGTTTTCTCCAGCCCTTTCAGCTGCGCACTACTCTGCATGATCATAGCTGCCGTACCTCCGGCAAAAGCATTTCTGCATGCCTCAGATGAATTATAATCCTGACCAGAAGGAACATGCATGCTGCCGGCATCAATCATTTCTTTCCACAAATAAAGGGGCGCCGTACCACTTTCGTTATTAAATCCAATAGAAGTATTATCCTCATTATAAATGGAGCCGCCTGCATTCATCATAAGACTGCAGTAGTACCACTGATCCAGAGGGCAGGAATACCCATATGTTCCATCGACGGTAAGTGCCGCTGCTGCAGTTTTTAACTCCTCCCAATTTTGAGGCGGATTATTCACATCCAATCCGGCTGTCTGAAATTTATCTTTATTGTAATATAGAACCGGAAGACTTCTGGAATGAGGAAGCGAGATCAGTTCATCGTTATAATAAGATGCATCCAGGAGACCCGGCATAAAATCATCCAGGTCAAACTCATCCTCTTCCACATACGGCTGCAGATCTACCAGCTGTCCGGCATCTGCAAAAACTCCCAGACTTCCGATTTCCATCTGTGCAACAACCGGCGCTTCCCCCGCTGAAAGTGCCGCCTGCATCTTTGTGCTTGCATCTGTGTAAGAACCCTGATGTACTGCTTTTACTACAATTTCATCCTGGGATTCATTGAAAGCATCCGTCATCTCCTGAATCAATTCCCCATTCGAGGCTCCCATACAATGCCAAAATTCAATTTCCACCTTTTCAGAAGCTGTCTCCCCAGAATCTCCCTTTTTCTCTTCGGATCCACATCCCCCTAAAAGTCCCATAGTCAAAGCTGTAATCAACATCAATGCCACTTTTTTCTTCATATCCAGTTTCTCCTTTATTATTTATTTTTTAAAATTTCTTTCAAAACACATCCCTGCGCCCAGGGCATTTCCACACCTAAAATTTCCGCATAGGTAGGTGCTTCATCTGTCAGATCAGCCTTCTCTATTATTACACCGGTTCGTATATCCGGTCCTGCCGCAAAGAAAATTGGCTGCGGACCTTTCTCCGGCAGATGACCGTGAGCCGAAACCGACAATTTATAATCCGAATTATCGGTTGGACAAAGTACTTCTCCACTGCAATTGTTTCCAAAAGCTGTTCCTACCCATCCCTCAATCACATAATCAAAGGGACCTTCCAGATGATATTTCTCTTTCAGCTCTTTTTTATCAAAATATTGCTCACAGCCGTAAGCCTCATTCTCACACCATTCCCTGAGCAATTTTTCGACACGGCAGCGAACCTCCTGATCTGAAGGATCTTTAAGTACTACATGAGCAGAAATGCCTGCCGAATGAATATAACACTGATAATCTTTCACTTTTCCATTCTCATCCAGCTGTATCAGACCTTCCTTCTCCAGCAGAACATTCGGATGAAACACCTGTTTTACCGGAAGATGCCCATGATCTCCCATTACTGCAACATCATATTGTTCAAAAATCTCTTTCTCCCGCATCAAATCAAATAACATGCCAACTTTTCTGTCACATTCCAGAAGAGCTGTTTTCGCTTCCGGCGAAAAGGCTCCAAATTTGTGCCGTGCATGATCCAGATAAGATAAATGCAGCAAAATTACATCCGGTTCATGATCTCTGATCACCTCATAAAGACAGTGTACGCCAAAATTATCCAGTTCCGGCTGATACTTCCAATTTAAAAGATGGGCATACCTATCATACAGCTCCATCATTCCTTCTGAACAAACAGCCTGAAATCTCGATCTTGAATCTCCTCCGGGATCATCTGACCAGATTTCCGGAATGTTATAGTCAATATGCGGATCCGCCCCTGTCACCGGCCAATTCACACAGGCAGTCGTATAATCAGCTTCTTTTGCCGCGTCAAAAATTGTACTGGTTCCCAGTTCTCTGCGATACCAGTGCCACGCCGGATGATCTACCCCCACTTCTACCTTCTCATTGTGGTAAATTCCGTGTTTTTCTTGATAACACCCGGTCATCATTGTCGCATGTGCCACATACGTCATAGCCGGATAGGAGGACCGCATTTTCTGTACTACAGATCCCCGCTGATAAATCCCATAAAGATTCGGACATTCCTCCAGCCAGGGAAGATCATCAAAAAACAGTGAATCTACGGAAATAACAAATAATTTTTTCTTCATGATACATTTTCTCCCCCTTATTTGATTCCGGAATAAGCAAAAGAATTCCGGATCTTTTTGCTCGCAAACAGATAAATAATC
Organism: uncultured Blautia sp.; assembly: GCA_900552095.1. Taxonomy (GTDB): domain Bacteria; phylum Bacillota; class Clostridia; order Lachnospirales; family Lachnospiraceae; genus Egerieimonas. Next base: position 4,909 of record URYM01000060.1, read on the forward strand.
AGAATCGGCAGTACCAGAATCACGTTTCCGGCCATAATAATATGCCACATCTGAAGTGTCTCTGAAGATTTCAGCGCTGCCACGCCCACCGGCAGTGTCCTTAGAGTTTCATCTGCCGTCATGATCAGCGGCCAGAAATAGCTGTTCCAGGTTGAGATAAAGGACAGGAGCCCGATCGTCACAAGCGCCGGTTTCGCCATAGGCATCATTACCTTAAACATGATCTTCAGATTGCTGGCATCATCTAATTTTGCTGCCTCAATTACTTCCTGCGGGATCTGCATAAAATACTGGCGCAACATAAAAATCCCAAATGGATTAGAAATGAACGGCAGAATCAGCGGCAGCAAAGTCCCCAGAAGCTTTACTTTACTGAACATCAGATATACCGGAAGAAAAGTAATCTGCTGCGGAATCATCTGACCCAGCAGTACCAGCCCGAAAAACAGCTTACTCCCCCGATACTGATGTCTTGCCAGACTGTACGCTGCCGGTACGATAACCAGATATTGCAGCACCAGTACCGTAAGACTTACAATCACAGAATTCAGAAAATAACGTCCAATAGGAACGGTCTCAAATACATGGGCATAGTTTTCCCAGTGAAGACTTTCCGGAATCAACGTCGGCGGAAACTGAAGAGCTTCTGCCAGATCCTTCAGGGAAGTACTGATCATCCAGTAAAAGGGAAACACAAAAATAAGGATGACCACAAGTTTAAGCGCTGTATTCAACATCCGCCCCGCCTTATTCAAATAAACATCTCTCTTATAGTTTTCCACGTCTCTTCCCTCCTACTGATAATGTACTCTATTTTTGCTCACGCCAAACTGTACATAAGTCATAACACATACAAGAGCCAGCAGAATTACACCCGCCGCGCAGGCAATTCCCGGTTTTCCATAACGAAATGCATATGTATAAATATAGTAAACCAGCGTATTGGTAGAATCAATCGGCCCTCCCTGTGTCATAACATTTACTGCATCAAAAATCTTAAAAGAGGCAATAGATGCTACTACTGAAGTAAATAATATAGTCGGAGAGATCATGGGAAGCGTAATTTTGAAAAATGTACGCGCCTTTGACGTATTGTCCAATTCTGCCGCCTCATAAATACTTCTAGGCACTGTCTGCAAAGCCGCAAGAACCAGCAACACATAATATCCCACACTCTTCCATACCATAACCAGTACCAGAGAAACCATCGAAGTCTCCGGACTGGACAAAAATGGAAATTTTGAAAATCCCAGTTTTGTTATGACCATATTAAAAAATCCTGTCTCCGGCTCCATCAGCCACAAAAATACAATAGATACAGACACCATGGAAATAACATGCGGTGTAAAAATACATGCCTGCACCATATTATTCAGTCTTTTCCCTTTTGATCCATTCAGCCATACGGCAATCAAAATTGCCAGTACCATCGTAAGTACTACAAATAATACCGTATAAATCACTGTATTGGCCAGCACCTTGGGAAAATCATCCGATGTGAAAAGCTGACTGTAATTTTCCAATCCTACAAATTCTGTCTTTTTAGAAATCAAACTTCCGGAGAATAAAGATCTGTAAATCAGATAAAATACCGGATAAACAGTAAAAACACAGAGCAGGATCACTGCCGGCATAGCGGTGATCACTCCCAGCCTCCTGTCTTTGCGCTCACTCATACTTCGCGTTTTCTTTTTCACGTCTACACCTCCCTCTCACCGTTTTTTACTGAAAAGCCTTTTGAACCATTTCTTTTTCCGCTTCTCCCAATTCCAGACGTTTTTCATCTGCCCCAAATAAATACATATCTTTGAAGGCCACGTACAAATCCAGACTCTTTCCATCTTCTACTTCCAGATCTGATTTTACCATCAGCGGACCGTATTTACTCTCCATCGAATAAATAATCTCCGCCCCCAGCATTTCCTTCGTAACTACTCTGGCCTGAAGTACAATATGTGGGGCTTCCGTCTGCTCCAGACTTACTTTCTCCGGCCTGAATCCCAGCATCTTCCCTTCCGGCAGTACTTTTTTCAGTACATTCATCTGAGGCGTCCCGATAAACTGCGCTGCATAGACACAGTTCGGATTTTCATACAGCTCTCTGGGCGAGGATTGCTGTACAATATAGCCAGCCCTCATCAAAACAATAGTATCTGCCATAGACATCGCCTCCACCTGATCGTGCGTGACATATACAAAAGTTGTCCCCAGCTTTTTATGCAGACTGATCAGTTCTACCCGCATCTGTCCTCTTAATTTTGCATCCAAATTGGAAAGCGGTTCATCCATTAAGAAAACCTTCGGCTGCTTTACCATTGCCCGGGCAAGCGCCACTCTCTGCCTTTGTCCTCCAGACAGCTTAGAAGGTTTTCTGTTCAGATATTCTGTCAGTCCCACAATTTCACAGATTTCTTTTACTCTCTTTTCTCTTTCCTCCTTCGGCACCTTCTTATTTTCCAGTCCAAACTCAATATTCTGACGCACCGTCATTGTGGGATAAAGAGCATAATTCTGAAATACCATTGCAATATCCCTCTTTCCGGGCGTCAAATCATTCACTTTCTGGCCGTCAATAAAAATTTCCCCTGAAGTGGGATCATCAAGCCCCGTGATCATCCGCAGCGTGGTAGATTTTCCACATCCGGAAGGACCTACCAATACAGTAAAAGATCCATCCTCAATATCCAGATTCAGATTCTCAATCACAATATCTTTCTCAAACTGCTTTTTTACATTTCTAAGCTGAATCGTTCCCATACTTTCACTCTCCTTATTTTCTTTCAGCGTTGTTTCTTACTGACTTTACTATAACATCCACAAATTTTTTCTTTTTTGCTCTTTTCTCTTCTTTTTTGCTTTTTTTACAATTTTTTCTAAATTTCTTCAATGAAGCGCAGCCCTTCCATCGCCCGGATTTCTTTCAGAATCCCATTATGCTTCTGCCTCTTTCCAAAATCCAGTTCAATAATGGCACAGATATCCTTTTTATACCACTTATACTCAGATCTCCTCGACAAATTCTTTATATGAAATCCCTGTTCCGAAAAATATTCCAGCATATGAACCATGGATCTCTCATCGGTCGCTTCCACACAAAGTTTCATGTAACGGGAATTTCCTGTGATCACCTGATCCAAAAGCTGGAATAACCCAGAAAAAAGATAGATAATCGCTGTTCCAACAATTGCCCCAAAATAAAATCCACACCCGATTGTTATCCCCAAAGAAGCCGTAACCCAGAGAGCCGCTGCTGTCGTAAGGCCTTTGATCTGATTTGCTCCAGTTACCATAATCGTTCCCGCGCCTAAGAATCCAATCCCGCTGATCACCTGGGCTGCCATACGCGCCGCATCTCCACTCCCGCCGGAAACATAAATAGAAATGTACTCATTCGTAACCATTGCAAGTGTAGCACCCACACAGACCAGAGAAAAGGTTTTCAGCCCGGCAGGCCTCCCTTTCATTCCCCGTTCCAGTCCAATCAGCCCTCCGCAGAGTGCTGCAAAAATGAGCCGCATAACTGCCGAAAACTGAAAACTCCCTGCAGGGCATTTCAGCCCTTCCGCAAATGCTTGTAATACTTCTTCCATACCACACCTCCTGCTCTATTTATATCATTCTTTTTCTTCGGAAAATTTGCTGTTTTTTTCAAATTTATGCTATTTTTTTTAACCTGCTTCCCAATTACCCTCTCTTTTGCTATACTTTTCTCATAATGAAAACAGGAGTTTTAGCTATGAAAAAAAATAAGCCTCAATCTCTTTCTTACCGGTTATACTACACATTTATTATCAGTTTTATCATCCCCATCCTGCTGATCTGTCTCCTGATCTCCTATCTGTTCAGCAATTATCAGCACAAAAATATCCAGGATGAAGCAGCCAGCACAACCGAGCTGATTTCCGCTTACCTGGATAAGTACATTCGCGATATTGATTATATTATGCGGGCTCCCTATTATCATTCTTACTTTCAATCTAAAACCAAACCTGAAGAAATGACTCCCGCTTACCTGAACAAGTTGAATTCCGAGATTGGAGATACCCTGATGCTCACCACCTACTCCCGGGATGACTTTGGCGATCTTCTGATTCTGTCCAATCAGAAAGTAATTTATTTTAATTCCCAAAATTATTACCCTGTCTCTTATACACATCTCCGAGCCCACGAGACCGTACTAGATCTCG
>URYM01000061.1 GCA_900552095.1 uncultured Blautia sp.
CTCGTGGGCTCGGAGATGTGTATAAGAGACAGTCAATGAAGAGCTGGGTCTTTCTGACATTGACAATAAGGTAAAACCGGTGGTTCAGAGCGTTACCGGAGATGCCAATATCCAGGTGCAGAAGGTAGTCAACAGCAATGCGGCTATCATTAAGACAAGAGAGCTTGACCGGGAAGAGCGGGAAGCTTTAAATCAGGCTCTGGTGGAGAACTTCCAGGTAGACGACAGCCTGATCTCTGCGGAGAGTATTTCTTCTACCGTAAGTTCTGAGATGAGGCGGGATGCCTTTATCGCAGTGGTGGTGGCAACCATCTGTATGCTGATCTATATCTGGTTCCGCTTTAAGGACATCCGGTTTGCATCCAGTGCTGTGCTGGCTCTGGTGCACGATGTACTGGTCGTACTGGCGTTCTATGCGCTGTTCCGCGTATCTGTGGGAAATGCGTTTATTGCCTGTATGCTGACGATCGTAGGTTATTCGATCAACGCGACGATTGTTATCTTTGACCGTATCCGGGAGAATATGCAGGGTGTGAGCAAAAAGAAACTGGATCTGAAGGAAGTGGTAAATTTAAGTATCACCCAGACGCTGACCAGAAGTATTTATACGTCTTTGACGACGTTTATCATGATCGCCGTGCTCTACGTGATCGGTGTGGCTGCGATCCGGGAATTTGCCCTTCCCATCATGGTGGGCATTGTCTGCGGAGCTTATTCATCCGTATGTATTACGGGAGCTCTGTGGTATGTGCTGAAGAGCCGTGCCATGAAGAAGGAAAATGTGAAGAAAAAATAAGAACTTTCCGCCGCAGGCGGAAAAAGAAAAGAGAATCCCTCCGTCCGGCTCTGCCGGGCGGGGGGATTCCTGGCAGGAGGACCAAATGGAAAAATGGGTAGTATCAGCTAAAAAGGCTGATTTTCAGAAAATCAGCCAGCAGTTTCATATTGATCCGGTGACGGCCCGGCTGATCCGGAACCGGGAAGTGGAGGGGGAAGAGGCCATCCGGGAATATTTAAACGGAGGTCTGGAACTTTTGGGAGATCCCTTTGCCATGAAAGATATGCAAAGGGGGGCAGAGCTTCTGGAAGGACGGATCCGCCTGGGGAAGAAGATACGGGTGATCGGGGATTATGATATTGACGGAGTGATGTCTTCCTATATTCTGCTTACCGGCCTGCGGGAACTGGGAGCACGGGCAGACGCCCGGATTCCGGAGCGGATCCGGGATGGATACGGGTTAAACATTCATCTGGTGGAAGAGGCGGTGGAGGACGGGGTGGATACGATCGTCACCTGTGACAACGGGATTGCCGCGGCCGAACAGATTGCCTTTGCAAAAGAAAAGGGGATTTTTGTGATCGTGACGGATCACCATGAGGTGCCCTTTGCCGGGGAGGGGGAGGAAAAAAAGGAGATTTTGCCGCCGGCGGACGCAGTGATCGACCCCAGGCGCCGGGAATGTACCTATCCCTTTAAGGGACTCTGCGGAGCAGCAGTGGCCTGGAAGCTGATCTGCGCTCTGGAAAAACTGTTTGGAAGAGAGCCGGAGCAGGCATTTCGCTTCCTGGAATTTGTGGCGGCTGCCACCATCGGTGATGTTATGGATCTGACCGGGGAGAACAGGATTCTGGTAAAGGAGGGAATGAAGCGCCTGCAGAATACCGGAAATTCAGGGCTTCGGGCACTGATCCGGGCCAATGGACTGGAGGGAGAGATTACGCCCTACCATGTGGGATTTGTGATCGGCCCCTGTCTGAATGCGGGCGGGAGACTCGATACGGCGGAAAGAGCACTGAAACTTCTGTGTGCGGAATCGGAAGCTGAGACGGCCGAACTGGCGGGAGATCTTAAAAATTTAAATGAGAGCAGGAAGGAACTCACGAGCCGGGGGCTTGAGGAAGCGGTGGAGCAGGTGGAGCAGACTTCTTTAAAAGAAGATAAGGTTCTGGTCGTTTACCTGCCGGACTGCCATGAAAGTCTGGCGGGAATTATTGCAGGACGCCTCCGGGAGCGCTACAGCCGTCCGGCTTTCGTGCTGACCCGGGCGGAGGACGGAGTGAAGGGATCCGGCAGATCGACAGAAGCCTATTCCATGTACGAAGAACTCACAAAATGCCGGGAACTTTTTACGAGATTCGGCGGTCATCCCATGGCGGCGGGAGTGTCGCTTGCGGAGAGCCAGGTGCCCCGGATGAGAAAAGAATTAAATGAAAACTGCAGCCTGTCCTGGGAGGATCTGGCGGAGAAGGTGACCATCGATGTGCCAATGCCCATATCTTATATCAGAAAGGATCTGGTGGAGGAATTTTCCCTGCTGGAGCCTTTTGGAAAAGGCAACACAAGACCGGTGTTTGCCCAGAGAAATCTTTCTGTGTTAGGGACGAGGATTTTTGGCAAAAATAGGAATGTGGTAAAAATGCGGGTGGAGGACGAACAGGGATTTTCCATGGATGCGGTTTATTTCGGAGAGGCGTCCGCCTTCTGTCGGAGAGTATCTGAGGGAGGGAAGATGGATCTGGCCTATTACCCCTCTGTCAATACGTATCAGGGAAGGGAAAACCTGCAGCTGGTGATCACCCATTTCCGATAAAAGACTTGTAACCATCTGCGAAAAGATGGTATACTAGTGAAAAATGTCGATAAAATTTGGAAAAGAGGCAAAAAAGATGAAAAAGCTTGAGGAATATATCAGAAGCATACCGGATTTTCCGGAACCGGGGATCATTTTCCGGGATGTGACAAGTGTTCTGCAGGATCCCGACGGACTGCAGCTGGCAATCGATTCCATGCAGAAGTGTATGGAAGGACTGGATGTGGATGTGATTGTGGGACTGGAATCAAGAGGTTTTCTTTTCGGAGCTCCGATCGCATACAATCTGCATAAGCCCTTTGTGCTGGTGAGAAAAAAAGGAAAGCTTCCCTGCGAGACGATTTCAAGAAGTTATGACCTGGAATACGGAAGTGCGGAGATTGAGATCCACAAAGATGCGGTGAAACCGGGACAGAAGGTGGTTCTGGTGGATGATCTGATCGCCACCGGCGGTACGGTGGAAGCCGCCGCCAGACTGGTGGAGGATCTGGGCGGTGAGATTGTAAAAATCGTCTTTCTGATGGAACTGGAAGGCCTGAAGGGAAGAGAGAAGCTGCAAAAGTATGATGTGGCCTCTGTTGTCCGCTACGAGGGAAAGTAGGCAGGACAGACCGGGATTTTCCTAAATTTTGAAAAAGGATGAGAAGTGAAAAGCATGGATGAGAACAGGAGCGCAGAGCAGGAAAAAAGAAAACATGACGTGAAGGCGGTGGAAGCCAGCGTAAAGACCATGGAGGATTTTACCAGTCCGGAAGTTCTCTATGACACGCTGATCAGTGGAATCCGGAAGTACCATCCGTCCACGGATCTTTCCATGATCGAGAAGGCATACCGCATTGCCTATGAGGCGCATAAGGATCAGAGGCGCAAATCAGGAGAACCCTATATCATTCATCCTCTGTGTGTGGCTATTATACTGGCGGATCTGGAGCTTGATAAGGAAACGATCGTGGCCGGCCTTCTCCACGATGTGGTGGAAGATACGGTGATGACCATCGATGAGCTGAGCCAGGAATTCGGACCGGAGGTAGCGCTTCTGGTGGACGGAGTCACCAAGCTGGGACAGCTGAGTTATTCTGCCGACAAGGTGGAAGTGCAGGCGGAAAATTTAAGAAAAATGTTTCTGGCCATGGCGAAAGATATCCGGGTCATCCTGATCAAACTGGCAGACCGGCTTCACAATATGCGGACACTGAAGTATATGCGGCCGGAGAAGCAGAAGGAGAAAGCCAGAGAGACGATGGATATCTATGCGCCGATCGCTCAGCGCCTCGGTATTTCCAAGGTGAAGGTGGAGCTGGATGATCTGGCGCTGAAATATCTGCAGCCGGAGGTGTATTATGATCTGGTGGAGAAGGTGGCCTTAAGAAAGAGCGAGCGAGAGAAGTTCGTGGGCGCCATCGTGGAAGATGTGAAAAAGCATGTGGAAGATGCGGGGATCCAGGCTCAGGTGGACGGGCGGATCAAACACTTTTTCAGCATTTACAAAAAGATGGTGAACCAGGATAAGACCATCGATCAGATCTACGATCTTTTTGCCGTGCGCATTATTGTGGAGACGGTCAAGGACTGCTATGCGGCTCTGGGGGTAATCCATGAGATGTATAAGCCGATTCCGGGGCGTTTCAAGGACTATATCGCCATGCCGAAACCTAATATGTATCAGTCGCTGCACACCACGCTGATCGGGCCGTCCGGGCAGCCTTTTGAAATTCAGATCAGGACTTATGAGATGCACCGGACAGCGGAGTACGGTATCGCGGCGCACTGGAAGTATAAGGAAGCTTCCGATGGCAAGAAGTCAAGAGCCGACCAGGAAGAAGAGAAGTTAAACTGGCTGCGCCAGATCCTGGAGTGGCAGAAGGACATGTCCGACAACAGGGAGTTCTTAAGCCTTCTGAAGAGTGATCTGGATCTGTTTGCCGAGAGCGTTTACTGTTTTTCGCCGGCAGGGGATGTAAAGAATCTTCCGGCAGGTTCCACAACGATTGATTTTGCCTACAGCGTGCACAGTGCAGTGGGAAATAAAATGGTGGGAGCCCGGGTCAATGGAAAGCTGGTGCCGATTGAATATCAGATTAAAAACGGAGACCGGGTAGAGATCATTACTTCTCAGAATTCCAAGGGGCCCAGCAGGGACTGGCTGAAGATCGTAAAGAGCACCCAGGCCAAAAATAAGATCAACCAGTGGTTCAAGCAGGAATTAAAAGAAGACAATATTATCAAGGGTAAGGAAATGCTGGCTCAGTATGCCCGGGGAAAAGGAAAAAATATCAGCGATTACACAAAGCCGGCTTACATGGAAGCGGTGATGCACAAGTACAGCTTCCGGGACTGGGATTCTGTACTGGCAGCCATCGGACACGGCGGACTGAAAGAAGGCCAGGTCTTAAATAAACTGATGGAGGGCTACGAGAAGGAGCATAAAAAGGAGCTCACCGACGAGAAAGTACTGGAGGCGGTTTCCGAAGCGAAGGATAAGCAGCTTCATATCGGAAAGAGCAAAGGCGGTATTGTGGTGCGCGGTGTGGATGATGTGGCAGTGCGGTTTGCAAAATGCTGCAGCCCGATCCCGGGAGATGAGATCGTGGGATTTGTCACCCGGGGCAGGGGAATCACGGTTCACCGCACAGACTGCATCAATATGATCTCTTTAAATGAGATGGATCGTTCCCGGCTGATCGAGGCGGAATGGCAGACGCCGAGCAGTGCGGAGAATGGACTGTATACAGTGGAGATCAATATTTATGCCAATAACCGTACCGGTCTTATCGTGGATCTGTCCCGTCTTTTTACAGAGCGGAAGATTGATATTGCATCTATGAATTCCCGGATCAGCAGACAGGGCGTGGTGACCCTCTCCATGTCTTTCGATGTGCACAGTGCGGAAGAACTGAAAAGCCTGATGGAGAAGATCCGTCAGGTGGAAAGCGTAGTGGACATTGAGCGGACGAACGGGTAGCGTAAGGAGCGTAAGATGAATAAAATGAAGATAGAAATTCTGGTTCTGGGACCGGTACAGACGAACTGTTATCTGATCCAGAACTGTGAGACAAAAGAAATTCTGGTGGTGGATCCCGCGGACAGGGAGAGCAGAATCCGGCAGAAAGCGGAGGAAATGGGCGGACAGATCCGGGCGATCCTTTTAACGCACGGCCATTTTGATCACATTACGGCAGTGGAGGAGCTGCGCCGGGAGACCGAAGCGCCTGTCTATGCTTTTAAGGAGGAGGCGATCCTTCTGGCGGACACGGAATATAATCTCTCAGCCGGCTGGGCCAGCCCGGTTTCGCTCAGGGCGGACGTTCTTGTGGGAGACAAAGAAGAGCTTTCGCTGGCGGGATTCCGGATCCAGGTGATTCACACGCCGGGACACACGGCGGGAAGCTGCTGCTATTATTTCCCGGAGGAGGGGGCGCTGATGTCCGGCGATACTCTCTTTGCCATGTCTGTGGGGCGGACGGATCTGCCTACGGCCAGCGGGGCAGCCATGGAGCGCAGCATAAAGAATCTTCTGCAGGAGCTTCCGGGGGAGACGAAAGTTTTCCCGGGACACGGAGAAGAGACGACGATATCTTATGAAAAGAGGTACAATCCATTTGCATAAGATTTTTGTTGAACTGAGTGAAAATAATTTTGAATACGATATTTATTCTCTGGTGCGGGCCTTCTATCCCGGGAGTGAAGTTAAGGTGTATCTGGCCGGGGAAGAGCCGGAGGGAGAGTACACGCTGCTTCTGAAAGTGGATTATAGGCCGGACCAGATTTTTCTGGAAGTGTGGAAGGACGGGGAGCAGCTGCAGGTGAGCTTTGGTGACGCAGACTGTGCTGGAAACCGGAAAGAGGCCAAGAACTGTCTGAAGAGGCTGATCTATCATGCGCTCTGCAGCGTGACAGGGAGAACGCTTCCCTGGGGCAACCTGACGGGGATCCGTCCTACGAAGATCCCTATGAAGCTTCTGGAAGAGGGATGGAAAAATGTGGAGATTGCCCGGTATCTGCAGGATACCTATGAGGTGAGCCCGAAGAAAGGGGCGCTGGCGATCGCAGTTGCCAACCGGGAAAAGGACATTCTGGAACAGTTTGATTATAAGAGGGGTTACAGCCTGTATGTGGGAATCCCGTTCTGTCCGTCGATCTGTCTGTACTGTTCTTTCGGTTCTTATCCCCTGGAGCGGTGGAGACATCTGGTGGAGGATTACCTGGAAGCTCTGTGCAGGGAGCTTTCCTTTATCGGAGCACAGATGAAAGGGCGTCCTCTGCATACGGTTTATGTGGGAGGCGGTACGCCGACGACACTGGAAGCCGGGCAGTTAAGACGGCTTCTCACCCATATCGGCCAGACGTTTGATCTTTCCCAGGTGCGTGAATTTACTGTGGAGGCGGGGCGGCCGGACAGTATCACGGAGGAGAAACTTTCGGCGATTCGGGAGTTTCCGGTGACCAGGATCTCCATCAATCCTCAGACCATGAACCAGAAGACGCTGGATCTGATCGGACGAAAGCACAGTGTGGAGGCGGTCGGAGACTGTTTTGCCATGGCCAGAAAGATGGGATTTGACAACATCAATATGGATCTGATCGTGGGGCTTCCGGGAGAGGGAAAAGAAGAGGTGGCACACACGCTGCAGGAAGTGTGCCGGATTCATCCGGACAGTCTTACTGTGCATTCCCTGGCTCTTAAGAGAGCTACCAGACTGAATCTTTTTAAGGATCAGTATGAAGAAATCTCTTTTACCAACAGCAATGAGATCATGGAGATGACAGAAGAGGCGGCCCGGACGATGGGGATGCATCCTTACTATCTTTACCGTCAGAAAAATATGGCGGGAAATTTTGAAAATGTAGGTTATGCGGCCGAGGGAAAAGACGGCCTTTACAATATCCTTATTATGGAAGAGAAGCAGACGATCATGGCTGCGGGAGCGGGGGCTTCCACCAAGTTTGTTTTCCAGGACGGAGAGCGGATTGAGCGGGTGGAGAATGTAAAAGATGTGTCCCAGTATATTGCCCGTATGGATGAGATGCTGGCGAGAAAGCGGGAAGGAATTGAAAAATATCTGTTTTAGGAGTGAGAAAAGTGGCAGAGAAGATTTATATCAATCGAAAGCATTTCCTGAACTACAGCCTGAAGGAACAGATTGATCACGGGATCCGGGTCAGCAGTCTGGCCAGCGGCGTGGCCCGGGAACTCGGGCTTGAGGAAACACTTTGCTATGAGCTGGCGGTGGCCGGCGTACTCCACGACATCGGAAAAGTGATCCTGGGAAGCGATATCGAGGCAGTGAAAAATCCGCTGGTGGTGGAAGAGATGAAATATGTGCGGATGCATGCCAGGATCGGTTATGATATTTTAAAAGACCGGGGATATTCGGACTTTATTCTGCAGAGCATCCTTCATCACCATGAGAATATGGACGGCAGCGGCTACCCGGACAATCTGCGGGGGGAGGAGATCCCTTACGGAGCCCGGATCCTGCGGGTATGTGACGTCTATGCGGCACTCACTTCAAACAGGCCTTACCGGAGATCCTTTGACCGGGGGACGGCTATGGAACTGATGATCGAGGAAGTAAAGAATTTTGATATGAAAATTTTCCTGGCATTTCAGCGCCTGGTACATGAGAAAGAACTCTAAACCCTTGCTTTCTTACCGGCGGAATGATAAAATTGAGTCGATCTGAAATGTGGAAGAGAAAGGAGCCAGCTATGGCACTGAAAAAGAAACCTGTTACCGGTATGAAGGATATTCTGCCGGCGGAGATGGCGGTGCGGGATTACGTGATCCGTCTGATTAAAGATACTTACGGAACGTTTGGATTTTCTTCGATTGAGACACCCTGTGTGGAGCACATTGAAAATCTGTGCAGCAAGCAGGGCGGAGAAAATGAAAAACTGATTTTTAAGATTTTGAAAAGGGGCGAGAAGTTAAAGCTGGATACAGCCAAGACGGAGATGGATCTGGTGGACGGCGGACTGCGCTATGATCTGACGGTTCCCCTGTCCCGATACTACTCCAATCACATGAGTGAGCTTCCCGCGCCGTTTAAGGCGCTGCAAATGGGAAATGTATGGCGGGCGGACCGTCCCCAGAGAGGAAGATTCCGCCAGTTTATGCAGTGTGATATTGATATTTTGGGCGAACCGGGCAATTTGGTGGAGATTGAGCTGATCCTTGCAACAACAGCCATGCTTGGGAAACTGAACTTCCGCAACTTTACAGTGTGCATCAATGACCGCAATATTTTAAAGGCGATGGCGGCTTACAGTGGCTTTAGAGAAGAAGATTATGATGAAGTGTTCATCATTCTTGACAAGATGGATAAGATTGGCGCCGAAGGCGTTGCAAAAGAACTGGAAGAGATGGGTTATACCAAAGAAAATGTGGAAACCTATTTGAATCTTTTTGAGGAAGTGAATCCGGATGTGACGGGTGTCCGTTACTTGAAGGAAAAGCTTGGAGATTACTTAAAAGATGAGACGGCGGATGGTATGGAAC
>URYM01000062.1 GCA_900552095.1 uncultured Blautia sp.
AGATCTAGTACGGTCTCGTGGGCTCGGAGATGTGTATAAGAGACAGGATCCAGATCTTTCAGCAGTTCTTCCGGTGACAGGCGGGTCTTATCTTCTGTGAGGGGCTTCTGGCGGTCCAGACGTCCGGCCACATAGAAAGCATTGTCGATCAATACAGCTTCGTCTGCCAGAAGGTGGATCCCTGCCCGGGTGAGCAGTTCTTCCATCCGGGGATCCCGGCTGTCTTCGGCTGTGCCAAGAGAGAAACCGCCCAACAGCTTTTCGCTGATATCGTGGTTGCCCCAGCAGGCATACGTTCCGTAGGCAGAGCGGATGGAAGAGAGAAGCTCACAGATCCGGTCGGGATCATCGAGGGCATCGTACTCGTTGTCAAAAATGTCTCCGGCGATGCACACCAGATCCGGATTCTGCTCATTTATTTTTTCTGTCATGCGCGCCACATCGGCGCTGGTGATGCTGTAGCCGAGATGGAGGTCAGAGAGCAGAACGATCGTAAGTGTTTCTCTTCCGGCACAGCTTTTTGCCACATCCACTTCATAGTCGGTTGTGTGGATCCGATGCGCATTGTATGCACCCCGGAAACTTCCGCCGAGAACCAGACAAGCTGCTAAGATGCCTGCCAGTGTGAGGGCTGCAGCCGAGCGAAAGAATTTTTCCGGAATATGGAAAGCATATTTTAAAAGCAGGCGCACCAGATCGGCAGTCAGAATGGCCAGGAGAATGTAAAGAAAAGTACCCAGCCAGTAGTTGCTGAAGCGTCTGATTGCAGCCTGAAAACCGGAGGAAGGAAGCAGAAAGGCAAAAAGCAAAGAACTGGCGGCCAGGGCGTACAGCGTTATAAAAATCGCGGTAAACCAGCGATTTTTCAGATGGGGGCTGCACAGATGGAGCCAGTGGAAAATTCTGCGGATTACGTAGTAGTTGAGAAAAAGATAAACAGGGACGATTAGCAGTAAGATCATATTCATGCTCCCTTTCTTATTAATCGTCCCTATTTTATCACAGATTTCTTAAGAAATGTTAAAAAAGGCAGGAAATTCTTCCGAAAAGATCCGGAAAAAATTTTAAAGATTTAGAACTCCAGCTGCATATCTCCGAATTTGATCCAGTTCTTTTTCCGCATAAATTCAGAGATGAGCAGAGTGACAGCGGCAGGAAGAATAAACTGGATCAGCAGGATTTTGAGAAGGACGATCATTCCGGCCTCCGTCTGTGTCATAACCTGCCAGGTCATGATCTGACCGACAAAGCCGGCAGAACCCATACCTGATCCGGTAGCGTTATTTGTCATGTGGAAAACCATCGTTCCGATGGGCCCTAAAATGGCGCTGGAGAGGATGGCAGGGAGCCAGATCACCGGTTTTCTCACAATGTTTGGAACCTGCAGCATGGAAGTCCCGATTCCCTGAGCCAGAAGGCCGCCCATCTTGTTTTCGCGGTAGCTGGCCACGGCAAAACCTACCATATTGCAGCAGCAGCCTACCGTTGCGGCTCCGGCGGCCAGTCCGGACAGATTTAAGATGACGCCCAGAGCGGCGGAACTGATAGGAAGCGTAAGGATCATACCCATCAGAACGGAGACAATGATTCCCATCAGGAAGGGCTGCTGCTCGGTTCCCCAGTTCACCAGACTGCCCAGACCTGCCATGAAGGAAGAGATGGGCGGTCCCACCAGAAGCCCCACAGCAGATCCGGAGAGGATGGTGACGAGGGGAGTAAGAATGATGTCGATCTTCGTTTTTCCGGAGATCAGGTGTCCGATTTCAATGCCTATATAGGCGGCGATAAAAGCGCCCAGCGGTTCCCCGGGGCCGGATAACACGGCGGCTCCGGCTTCGTTTAAGAAAGAATCGGCTGTAATCTGTCCGGCAAAACCGCCCACCATACCTGCGGTGGCGGCGGAGAGGATAACCAGAGGGGCCTCTTTAAAACGGCAGGCCACACCCACGCCGATACCGGCTCCGGTGACCGCGGCTGCCATTTTTCCGATCAGGTAGATCAGATCTCCGATATTGCCCCCGATCAGAGTGCCGATCTGCTGGATGATAGTTCCGACGATCAGAGTGGAAAAAAGGCCGGTGGCCATTCCGCTTAAGCCGTCGAGAAAAATGCGGTTCAAGTACTTTTTCAATGTTTCCATAGTATTCTCCTTCTTGAATTTACAACTGTCTTGTCAGAAGTTTGCTGACTGTGAAGTTTATCACATTTGGCATAAAAAATCAAGAGTTGGAAAAGTGGAAAGGTGATATACTAAGAAAAAGTTGAATCTGAAAAGTGATTATGCTACAATAAGGCGAAAAATATGCGGGAATAAAACTGGCGGAATCAGGCCTGCAGAATCGGTAAGGAGGAGTAGTATGTGCGGGATTTGTGGATTTGTCGGGAAGGTGGAAGATAAAAGCGCCATCCTGGAGAAGATGATGAACCGGATTATCCATCGGGGGCCTGATGATGCGGGAACGTATGAGAAAAAAGAAGCGGCTCTGGGATTTCGGCGTCTGAGCATCATCGATCTGGAAAACGGCCATCAGCCCATGTTCAACGAGAACGGAGATGTGGTAATCGTATTTAACGGGGAAATCTATAATCACCGGGAAGTGCGCAGAGACCTGGAAGAAAAGGGGCACATCTTCAAGAATGCGTCGGACACGGAATGTCTGATCCATGCCTATGAAGAATATAAGGAAGGAATGCTCTCGAGACTGCGCGGTATGTTCGGATTTGCGGTCTGGGATGAAAAGGAAAACACTCTTTTTATGGCTCGGGATTTCTTCGGGATCAAGCCGCTTTATTACAGTGTGATCAACGGCTGTCTGGTTTTTGGATCAGAGATCAAGAGTATTCTGGAATTTCCGGGATATAAAAAGGAAGTCAATCCGGAGGCGCTGGATCAGTATTTAAGTTATCAGTATTCTGTTTTGCCGGAAACTTTCTTTAAAGGGATTTACAAGCTGATGCCGGGGCACTATCTGAAATATAAGGACGGACAGATGGAAACGTATCAGTACTGGAATCCAATGCTGCATCCGGAGAAGAAGCAGAAAGCCGGAGAGATCCAGGCGGAGATGAAGCGCAGTCTGGAGGATTCCATCAAAGCGCACAAGATCAGCGATGTGGAGGTGGGATCCCTCCTCTCAAGCGGTGTGGATTCCAGCTATATTCTGGCTAATGCAGATGTGGATAAGACCTTTACCGTGGGATTTAAAGAAGGGCACGGACAGTACAGCGAGATCAGCCAGGCCAGCGGGCTGTCTGCTCAGCTGGGCTGTGAGAATTATCAGAAAGTAATTACTGCGAAGGAGTACTGGGGAGCACTGCCCAGAATTATGTATCATATGGATGAGCCTCTGGCAGATCCGGCGGCGGTGGCGCTCTATTTTGTGGATCAGCTGGCGGCGGAGCATCTGAAAGTGGTTATGTCGGGGGAAGGCTCGGATGAACTTTTTGGCGGATATAATATTTATCATGAACCTGCCTCTCTCAGGCCTTTTAAAATCTTCCCGGCAGCTCTGAAGCACTGGGCGAGAGGGAAGCTGACAGCTTCTCACCGGAACTTCAAGGGGAAAAATTATGTGATCCGGGGCTGTACCCCTCTGGAAAAGAGATTCATCGGGAATGCCCGGATGATGGATCAGGAGGAAAAGCGGAGGATTCTGGCAGACGGACTTCCGGCCACAGATCCGGCAGTCCTGACGGAAGCTTTCTATGAGAAAACCAGGGGAATGGACGAGGTGTCCAGGATGCAGTATATCGATCTGAATTTCTGGCTGCCCGGGGACATTCTTCTGAAAGCGGATAAGATGAGTATGGCTCATTCGCTGGAGACCAGGGTTCCTTTTCTGGATCGGGAAGTTTTTCGCACAGCCAGTAAGCTGTCACTGTCTAACAAGGTGAAGGGGAAGACGACCAAGGCGGCTTTCCGTCAGGTGGCATCAGAGAAACTGCCGGAATCTACATTTAAGAAGAAGAAACTGGGATTTCCCGTGCCGATCCGTGTCTGGTTAAAGCAGCCGGGGTATTATGAGAAAGTGAAGAAAGCTTTTACCGGGGAGGATGCAGGACTGTTTTTTAAGAGGGAAGAACTGGTAAAGTTGCTGGAGGAACATTACCGGGGAGAAAAGGATAACAGCAGAAAGATCTGGGAAGTTTATATGTTTCTTCTGTGGTATCAGGTTTATTTCCATGATTTCGAGAAATATGAGACAAAATAGAAAAGAAAAAAGCCAGGGACGAAGTCCTGGCTTTTTTAATAGCGGGGACAGGATTTGAACCTGTGACCTTCGGGTTATGAGCCCGACGAGCTTCCAGACTGCTCCACCCCGCGTCGCTTATGTTCTTATTATATGCCTGAGTTTTTCATTTGTCAAGCCATACCGGACGGGAAAAAGTGACAGAAAACGATTCCGGAAGGGGAAGTTGTTTCTTGTCTCACCCGGAAAAGTAGGATATAATGAGGAAAAAGGAAAAGAAAAGGGGAATAAAATGGCAAAGAATAAAAAGAAGAAGGGCAGCCGGGCGGGAAAGGTGATCTGGACTTTCTTTTTTCTGCTTTTTCTGGGAATCTTCTGCTTTTCGGCTTACAAGCTGATTACCATATATATGGAATATAAGGAGGGGACGGACGAATACCAGGGGCTGCAGAAATATGCAGTATCAGAGACTGTAAAACCGGCGGAAAAAGACGGACAGGACGGCCTGGACAGCCAGGAAACTGCCGGTACAGCATATCAGCCTCCTCAGGTTGATTTTGCGGCGCTGCAGGCGATCAACCCGGACGTGATCGGCTGGATCGATATGGAGATGCTGGATATCAGCTATCCGATCGTACAGGGAGCGGACAATGAATATTATCTGCACAATACGGTGGAAAAAAATTATAATTTTGCCGGGTCTATCTTCGCCGATGCGGCAAATGCAGGAGACTTTTCTGATCACAATACGATCCTTTACGGGCATAATATGAAGAACAAGTCCATGTTCGGGAGCCTGAAGTTTATGACGGAAAAGGAAGCGTATAAAAAGAGCCGGTATTTCTGGATCTGTACGCCGGAGCATACTTATAAGTACGAGGTGTTTTCCGCCTATGTCACCAGTGTGCAGAGCGATACCTATACCATTTACCGGGAGGGCGGAGAAGAGTTCCGGGAATGGACGGAGCGGCAGGCTTCTTATTCGGCTATGCCCAATGAGGGGATGACTTACAGTGAGGACGATTATGTAGTAACGCTTTCTACCTGTACGGCCGATGACGATCACCGGTACGTGGTTCTTGGAAAACGGGTGGAGACGCTGTAGGAGGAGAGAAGATGGAGGAAGAAAAACTTTTACAGGAATGGATCGACCGCTATGACAGCATTGTATTCTTCGGCGGGGCAGGCGTCTCCACGGAGAGCGGGATTCCGGATTTCCGGAGTGTGGACGGTATTTATAATCAGGAATATGACTGGCCGCCGGAGACGATCTTAAGTCACACTTTTTTTATGCAGCGGCCGGAGGAATTTTATCGTTTTTATCGGAAGAAAATGCTGGTTCTGGATGCGCAGCCAAACGAAGCGCACCGGAAGCTGGCCGAATTTGAGCGGGCGGGAAAGCTGCAGGCGGTGGTGACTCAGAATATCGACGGGCTTCATCAGAAGGCGGGAAGCCGGAAGGTCTATGAACTCCACGGAAGTATTCATCGGAACTACTGCATGAAGTGCCGCAGATTTTATACGGGAGAGGAGCTGCAGAAGACCGAAGGGATTCCTCTGTGCAGCTGCGGCGGAACGATAAAACCGGATGTGGTACTTTATGAGGAAGGATTGGATTCCGGCACCATGCGGGGAGCAATCGAAGCGATTGCCCGGGCAGATCTTCTGATCGTGGGCGGTACTTCTCTGGCGGTATATCCGGCAGCGGGGCTTCTCGATTACTTTCGGGGAGAAAAAATTGTATTAATTAACAAGGGAGCCACATCTTTGGATCGGCGGGCGGATCTTCTGATCCAGCAGCCCATCGGTCAGGTGCTGGGTCGGATTCAGGTGAGGTAGGATATGGATAAATATGAAGTGGGGGATGTACTTCGGTTGAAAAAGCAGCATCCCTGCGGAAGCAGTCAGTGGGAGGTACTTCGGGTCGGCGCGGACTTCCGGCTGAAATGCATGGGCTGCGGCCATCAGATCATGGTGCCGAGAAAGCTGGTAGAGAAAAATACCAGGGAGATAAAGAAAAAGGCATAATGGGATTCTGAGTCAGTTCTTTCCTGCAGAGCAGGAATTCGATAAAGTATTTGAAGAATCTGACTATTTGTGATAAAATACAGAATGTATCAGCGGGTTAAAAAATAAAAATTAAGATAAAGGAGAATGATTATGAAGATTTCACCCCTTCAGGAAGCAAGATATGAGTATGCACCCAAGCTGCCCGGAATGCTTAGAAACGGCATTGCTGAAATCAGCGTAAAAGAAGGAGCAGCTACACAGAGCGTTGCAGATCAGGAGAAGATCGCAGAGCTCTTCCCGAATACTTATGGAAAGCCGGAGATTACTTTTGAGAAAGGCCAGAACACATCTGCAGCAAAGAAGCAGGTGGTAGGCGTTATCCTTTCCGGTGGACAGGCACCCGGAGGACACAACGTAGTAAGCGGTCTGTACGATGCGCTGAAAGCAACCGATAAGGAAAATGTTCTTCTGGGCTTCAAGGGCGGCCCCAGCGGACTTCTGGAAGATGATTTCATCGAGATGACTGATGAGTACATTGACAAGTTCAGAAATACCGGCGGATTTGATATCATCGGATCCGGAAGAACCAAACTGGAGACTCAGGAGCAGTTTGCAGTTGCAGCAGAGGTATGCAAGAAGCACGGGATCACTGCCATTGTTATCATCGGCGGTGACGATTCCAACACAAACGCCTGCACCCTTGCCGAGTATATGGCAGCAAACAACACCGGTGTTCAGGTGATCGGATGCCCGAAGACCATTGATGGCGATCTGAAAAATGAAGATATTGAGTGTTCTTTTGGTTTTGATACTGCAACCAAGACCTACAGTGAACTGATCGGAAACATTGAGAGAGATGCTAATTCTGCAAAGAAATACTGGCACTTTATCAAAGTTATGGGACGTTCCGCTTCTCATGTGGCTCTGGAGTGTGCCCTTGAGACTCAGCCGAACATCTGTCTGATCGGTGAGGAAGTGGCAGCGAAGAAGATGTCTTTGTCCCAGATCGCTGATTACATTGCAGATTCCGTAGAGAAGAGAGCAGCAAATGGAAATAACTTCGGTGTGGCTATCATTCCGGAAGGAATCGTAGAATTCGTTCCCGAGTTCTCTACTCTGATCGCTGAGATCAATGAGCTTCTTGCAGGAAACAAGACAGAAGAGTTCAACGCACTTCCGTCTTGGGAAGCAAAATATGAATTTATCAAAGCCGGACTTACCAAAGAGTCCATGGCTGTATTTGAGATCCTGCCCCAGGGAATTCAGCAGCAGCTGTTCCTGGAGAGAGATCCCCACGGAAATGTTCAGGTATCTCTGATCGAGTCTGAGAAACTGTTCTCCGCTCTGGTGGCAGACAAGCTGGCTGAGAGAAAAGCGGCAGGAACCTACAAAGGCAAATTTGCCGTACAGCATCACTTCTTTGGATACGAAGGAAGATGTGCGTTCCCGTCCAACTTTGACGCAGATTACTGCTACTCTCTGGGATACAACGCATTCATGCTGATCCAGTACGGATTCAACGGATACCTTTCCAAGGTTTCCAATCTGTCCAAACCGGCAGAGGAGTGGGTTGCAGGCGGTATGCCGATCACCAAGATGATGAATATCGAGAGAAGAAACGGTAAGGATAAGCCGGTTATCAAAAAAGCGCTGACCGAGCT
The DNA here is from genome assembly GCA_900552095.1 of uncultured Blautia sp. Lineage (GTDB taxonomy): Bacteria > Bacillota > Clostridia > Lachnospirales > Lachnospiraceae > Egerieimonas. The sequence continues at coordinate 7,862 of URYM01000062.1, forward strand.
TGACGGAGCTCCGTTTAAATACTTCGAGGCACACAGAGATGAGTGGGCGGTTGAGACTGCTTTCTTATTCCCGGGTGCGATCCAGTATTACGGACCGGCTTCTGTTTGTGATATTACAACCAGAACCCTTGCACTGGAAAAAGGCGAGGAAATCTGATTTATAAGAATCCCTTTTGAAATCTGATAAGGGGCCGCTGTAAAGGCAGAAAAATCTGTCGGAGCAGCGGCTCTTTTTTGGGCTCTTTTTTTCTTCCGGGAGGAGAAGCTTGCCATTCGGATCAAAACTGCGTATAATAACCCTTGCAAGGGAGGAAAGAAAAAATTATGAGAAAAACATTAAAACAGCTTGCCGGGTATTATAAACCTTATAAAAGAGTCTTTTCTGCGATCTGTTTTTTGCAATGCTGGGAGCGGCGGTGACTTTGGTTCTGCCTCTCCTGGTGCGGTATATTACCAATACGGTGATTTATCTGCCGGGCGGGGAAGCCACCAGGCTGATACTGACTCTGGCTCTGGTTATGCTGGTGATGGTGGCGGTAGAAGCAGTGAGTAATTACTATATTACTTATTTTGGTCATATGATGGGAGCCAGAATTGAGAGAGATATGCGGGATGAGATTTTCGGACATTACCAGAAGTTATCCTTTACTTTTTATGATAATCAGAAAGTAGGCCATCTGCTTTCCAGGGTGACCAGCGATCTTTTTGATATTACAGAACTTCTGCACCACGGGCCGGAGGATCTTGTGATTTCCACGATCAAACTGGTGGGGGCATTTATCATTCTCCTTACCATTAACGTGAAGCTGGCGCTTGTGGATATTGCCATTGTTGTGATCATGCTGATCTATGCCGTGTATTTCAACCGAAGAATGAAGAGCGCTTTTAAAGCCAGCCGGGCCAGGATTGCGGATGTGAACAGCCAGATTGAAGACAGTCTGTCCGGTATTCGTGTGGTGAAGTCCTTTGGAAATGAGAAGCGGGAGATGGAGAAATTTCAGGAGGGAAATAACCGTTTCCTGGCGGCAAAGCGAAGGAATTATCTTTATATGGCCGGATACCATACGGGAATGAATGCATTTTCCACCATGATCACAGTGGGTGCGCTGATTGTAGGCGCCTTCCTGCTGACAGATCAGGAGCTGCAGGTGGCTGATCTGGTTACGTTTCTTCTATAT
>URYM01000063.1 GCA_900552095.1 uncultured Blautia sp.
GGCAGCGTCAGATGTGTATAAGAGACAGCAAGGAAGCCAAACGTCATCTCCTGAAAGCTCTTAGACTGGAACTCGCCCTGCCAGATCAGATTTCCAAAAACTGTTCCTCCGGTCATAAACTCCCGGATCAGCGCCAGAAGCACCCAGAATCCCCAAACCAGTCCGCTCTCCCAGAAAAGCTCTCCGTACTCTCCGTCCAGCTTCTCCACAAGTACGTGTTTTGCCGCAAAGAGTCCCAGGATAAAAGTCATGATCCAGGTGCTGATCTCCACCTGAATCCCCAGCGCCGTAAATCCAAAAAGAAATGCGCTGGCACTAAGGGAAGCGGTACTGATGCACACGCAGAGTTTCAGGCTCCAGTCCGGTATTACAGGTTCCAGAAGGTTTTTTATAAATTCTCCAAATACCACCGCCAGAATCACCAGAATCCCGGCTGCAAAGGCCTCCTTCATTCCCGCAGAAAAAAGGATCATGCCCAGGGCGAAGGCTTCTGCCGGATATTTCAATCTCATATTGACCCCTCCGTTCCTTTATTTTACCGTCTTTACAAAATCATAAGCCGTATTGACAGCTTTTACCGCAGCAGTAGAAGAAATCGTAGCTCCGGATACCGCATCCACCTGGGTTCCCTCAGACGGAGCGCTCTCCTGCGGCTCTTTTCCGGCTGCTTCCATCATACACTGCTCTGCCAGATTTACAAAACCTCCCACAGAAATGCTGACGCCGGCAACTGCATCCGTCTTGCCCTGCTCATTTACATTCAGGAAATTCAGATTCTGATTCTCCACGAGGGCTGCTGCCAGAGCCTCTGCCTGAGCCTTCCAGGTCAGACCGTCCTCTGTCATGGTATACTCTCCATTTTCAGACATAACGCTTTTCTTTGCTCCGTCTGCACCCACAGACTCCCAGTTTACTTCCGTGATCTTTCCGCCCTGTACCGTCATGGTCACCTGATCTACAAATCCGTTGTTGTCTGCCGCCTCGGCTTTGGCCTCATATGTTCCATCCTGAAGCTCTGCCCCTGCCAGATCATTGGACTCTTCCCCGCTCAGGCTCATTCCCGGCAGATATACCGGCGCCTTTACACCATTAAACTGATCCAGAAACTCTTTCTCCGCAATCCTTGCGCCCAGATTCGGAGTCTCGCTCTGTTCCGTCACTTCCACTTTGGTTACCGTCTCAGCTTCCGCATCAAAAGACACGTTCATCACGATGTCCCCGCCATAACCTTTTGTCTTCACAGTTACCCGGTAACCATTCTCTGTCTTTGCGGCAGCCTCAATGCCCTCCGCGCCTTTCACATCCAGCTCTTCCGTCACCTTGTCCTCAGCAGCGCCGCCCTCTTCCTTTGTATCAACGGCCAGCGCTTTGGAACCCAGAATCACTCCGAAGGATAATGCTGTCACAACTGCCAGTGCAAGAATGCCTCTCACATTTTTATTTTTCATCTTTTTTCTCCCTTATGCCTCTTTTTTCTTAACTCCATATACGTGTTTCTTATAAAATGCAGACAAAATACCTGCCATACAGTTCGCGGTCAGGATTCCAAAACAGATTCCTTCCGGATACGTGCTGAAAATACGGATCCCTGCAGTAATCACACCTGCTGTAACTGCATAAAGCAGTTTTCCCTTTCTCGACACAAACGCGTAATCTGACAGCATATAGCATCCGCCCATGATCAGTCCGCCGCCAAACAGGTTCAGAAGAATGTCCCCTGTAAAGAGCCCGTCCGGTCCGAAGATGAAGGTCAGGATCACCACCGTTGCAATATAAGTCAGGGATGCCTCCATATTTACAATTCCCTTATAACACATATAGCCGAATCCTACCAGAAGGAGCAGCTTACTAGTCTCTCCCATGGCACCCGGAGTCTCTCCCAGGAACATTTGCAGATAACTGTAACCTGACTCAGCTCCGCTCTTTACCGTTCCCAGAATCGTCGCTCCTGAAACCGCATCTGCGGAAAGAGTCTGGGGCAGCACATACTGCATCACCGTAGAAGGCCAGACTACCATCACAAGAAGTCTTCCCATCAGAGCCGGATTCACAAAATTGTTTCCAATCCCTCCGAACATCTGTTTTACAAAAATAATACTGAACACGTCGGCTGCGATCAGCGTCCAGATCGGAACCGTCACCGGCATATTAAATACCAGGAGAAGTCCTGTCACCACTGCGCTGAAATCCCCTGCTGTCACCTGCTTTTTTGTAAGTTTCTGCCACAGATACTCTGCGATCACACAGACACTCACTGAGAGACCTGCCAGATAAAAAGCCCGGATCCCGAAATAATAAACAGCTCCTAAAAGAGCGGGAATCAGGGAAATCGATACATCCATCATCACGCTTCTGGTAGTGCGTTCCGTTCTGACGTGAGGCCCGTTTATCACTCTTGTCTGACTCATGATTTCTTCACCGCCCTCTCTCTCATTCTCTGTTTTACCACATCCCGCGCCATTCTGGTTCTGACAGAAAGCTCTCTTCTGGCCGGGCAGATAAAGGAACAGCTTCCGCAGGCGATGCACTCGCTGGCATAAAGTTCCTCACATAAATCATAGTCCTCCTCCTGGAAGGCAAATTCTATCTGATACGGCACAAGACCTGCCGGACAGACATTGGCACATCCGCTGCAGCGGATGCAGGGCTGCTCTTCCCATTTGCTGTCAGGAAGAACCAGAACTCCCGATGTATTCTTGGTCACATAAAAAAGCTCGCTTTGGCCGTCCCAGTCAGAAGCTGCGCAAGGGCCTGTCATAGGGCCTCCCGCAATGATCCTGTTCTTCTTTTCCGTCACACCGCCGCTCTGTTCAATCAGCTCCTTCACAGAAGTTCCAATGGGCACCAGATAGTTGGCCGACTCTTTTACACAACCTGTCACTGTGACGATCCTTCTGGTCAGAGGTTTCCCTCCCAGAAGCATATCCGCCGCCGCCCGGGCTGTTCCGATATTGGACACGATCACTCCCACATCCGCAGGCAATCCGCCCATGGGAACTTCCCGGTCAAGTACACTCTGGATCAGCTGGCGCTCCCCTCCCTGGGGATATTTCGTCGGCAGGGCACAGACCTGGATGGATTCTCCCTCTGCCTGCCCCAGAATCTCTCTTAAGTTCTCGATTGCTTTCGGCTTATTATCCTCGATACAGATGTAAGCTTTTTCCGCACCGGAAGCCTTCAGCAGCAGACGCACACCATTTACTGCAGAAAAGCCCTGTTCGATCATCAGTCTGTAATCGCAGGTAAGAAATGGTTCGCATTCTGCAGCATTGATCAGAAGCGCATCTATCTTCTTATCTGTCTCATATTTTTTATGAGTGGGAAATCCTGCGCCTCCCATACCGGTCAGTCCGCCGTCCCGGATTCCCGCGATAATTGCTTCCCGGTCAAGATCGTCTATGCTTACCAGCTTTTTCTCATACTCCCGGCTCTCTTCCCCGGGTTCTCCCTCTCTTCGGATGATACCGGCGGTAACTTTCCGTCCCTGATTCTCCACTTCTTTTATTTCCAGAACTTCTCCGCTCACACTTGCGTGCAGGGGAGCTGCCATAAATGCCTCCGGCTTTCCTATCTGATCCCCCTCCTGCACCCGGTCTCCCGGTTTTACAGTCAGGCCGCACTTTCCTCCAAAGGACTGCTCTGCCAGAATCGTAACTGTGTCAGGCCAGTATGCACGGACCGGCAGTTCCATCGTCAGCTGCTTATCAGAGCCATCTGTGGGATGTACCCCGCCTGGAAATCCCTTCTTTTTTTCTTTTTGCATGCTCGGTCTTCCTCCATTTGTTTGTTAAAACATTGACATACTGATATAAGATAACATAAAAAAGCGGATTTATCAAGGTATAAATCCGCTTTTCTCTCACATTAATGGTGCAAACAGAAGAAAAATACTCTCCAGAATTTTTTCCTTCTGCCCCCGCCCCTGAAACTGCTCCCAGGTATACGGGATACATGCCGTCTTATCTTTTTCAAAAATATCCCCATAGCGCTGCACCAGTGCATTTGAATAAAACACACCGCAGACCTCATCATCCACCATCAGGCTTCTCATATCCAGATTTACCGATCCGATACAGCAGAGTTCCTCATCGATCACCATGGTCTTTGCATGTATGTATCCCCTGTATTTATAGACTTTCATTCCATAGGCAAAAAGCTGGCCACAGTAATAATTCGTCACCGGATCCAGGAAAAAACTGGCTTTAACCCCGGGAATCATCAGTTCAATCTCCACCCCGGAGGCAGCTGCCGCTTTCAGAGCATCCAGAACAGAGACATCCGGGATAAAGTACGGCGTCTGGATCCGGATCTTCTTCTTTGCGCTTCGTATCATGCTGAGATAGCACATTTTTACCGATTCCTTATCGTTATCTGCCCCTCCGATAATGAACTGACAGAGTTCTCCTTCTTCTGACGGATACTCTGTCTCCTGTCCCTGAACCTGTGTGATCGTGCTTTTCCAGTCTTTTCGCGGCACTGCACACAGCCAGTCTCTCAGGAAATACTCATCCAGGACAGCGGTGCAGGCTCCCTCCATGCGGACCTGCGTATCTCTCCAGGGTGTCTTCACCTTGTCCAGACCCGCATACTGCTTTCCAATGTTCATACCGCCAATGTATGAAATCCTGTGATCGATCGACACGATCTTCCGATGACTCCTGTAATGAGTCAGATAGGGCTTTACCCGGATTACCTTTCCCCCCGCTTCCCGCAGGGGAGCAAACATCTTCTCCGGCGTGGACAGATTGGCAATAAAATCACACATCACCCAGACCTGCACGCCCTCTGCCGCCCTGGCTGTGAGCGCTTCTATCAGCTTCTTCCCCACCACGTCATGGTGGATCGTATAAAATTCTATGAAGATACATGTCTTTGCTTCCCGAATGTCCCGGAACAGCTGTGTATAATGGGAAATACCGTCCGTATACAGATCTGCTTTCTCATAACCGGTAAGCTCACTCCCATTATAGGAAGTATTAAAACGGATCACCTGCCGGTCTTCTTCCGATAGTTCCTTCTGTTTCCCACAAGAAGGACAGAACGGTTTCCGCACCGGCCACAATTCCCGCGGCTGCTTGCAGAGGCGCTTCTTTCTGATCCATGCAGTCAGCTTGATCGCCACAGTACTTCCAAAAATCAGATACAAAATTGTTCCCCCATAGGGAATACACACCATGACCAGCACCCACAGAAGCGCCTCCGTAGGTCTCTTCCTCTCCACAAAAATGACTGTCAGAATCATCAGGATATATACCGAAAACAGTATCAGCTTCATCCGCCTGCCTCCTCTTTCGAAATTTTCCTTTTTCTCACTGATTTAATTTTTATTCTACCACATCCGACACCTTTTCACAAACTTTCCCCTCCATTCCCGCACATTTTATAGTATAATAACTGCAGAAATACAATCCCTACACAAAAGGAGTCTTTCATGAAACAGGAACGCTATCTCATTTTGGATGAAATACGGGGCTTTACCCTCTTAAATATGTTTTTTTACCACGGGATCTGGGATCTCGTCTATCTGTTCGGCTTTGACTGGGGCTGGTACCGCTCCGGCGGAGTCCGGCTCTGGCAGCAGGCGATCTGCTGGACCTTCATCCTCCTCTCGGGATTCTGTATGCCTCTGGGAAAACACAAATTAAAAAGAGGACTGCAAATCCTCTTTTTAAGCACTCTTATTTCTGCTGTTACCCTTCTTTTCACCCCGGAAAGTCAGGTGCTCTTCGGTATCTTAAGCCTGCTCGGCTCCTGTATGCTGCTTATGATACCTCTTGAGAAGCTTCTGGAGAAATGCCCCGCTCCGGCAGGTTTTCTCCTCTGTATGCTCCTCTTTTTTCTCACCCGTCCTGCAGGCCGGGGCTATCTGGGGCTTGGGGAATATCAGCTCTTTGACCTCCCCGCTTCCTGGTACAACGGATTCTTTTCCGCTTATCTGGGTTTTCCCCCGGAAACCTTTTTTTCCACGGATTATTTTCCCATCTTTCCCTGGATCTTTCTCTTTCTTTCCGGATTTTTTCTGCATAAGATTCTGGCTTCCCGAAATCTCATGCCCCGCCTGAAAACAGGAAATCAAAAATCGCTGATCTGGCTGGGACAGCATTCCCTGCTCCTCTATGCCATCCACCAGCCCGTTCTATATCTTATACTGAGTCTCGTCTTCTGATCCGACAGTGAACGGCTCCGATGACAAATCCGATCAGTGCCGGGCACAGCCAGCCAAATCCCTGTTCCGAAAAAGGAAGAAAATTCCCGGCTGTTTCGGCAAATCCCTGCAGATGAAGAACTCTCTGTGCCTCCGCTGGAAGTGCATTTATAAAGTCCACCAGAGCTGCCGCCGCTGTAAAGACTGTCACCCACCGGTATATCCGCAGATCATTTCCAAAAAATCTGCCGCAGAGAGTCAGAAGAATCAGAGTGATCGCCAGCGGATAGAGAAACATCAGAACCGGAAGCGAATACGCAATAATTGTATTCAGTCCAAGATTGGCAATGCCAAAGGAAAGCAGACAGAAAGCAACCGCCCACACCCGGTAAGAGGGTCCTTTCGGAAACATGCCCTCAAAAGTCTCTCCGCAGCTGGTGATCAGTCCCACCGCAGTCTTGAGGCAGGCCAGTGTCACCGTTGCCGCCAAAAGAAAGGCTCCCGCTTTTCCAAAATAATATTCCGCGATCCCGGATAACGCCAGTCCCCCATTCTCTGAAATACCCATCATTTCCCGGCTCTGCGCACCTACCACCGTAACCAAAATATAGATTACTGCCATCAGAATAGAACTGAAAATTCCTGCCTTCACTGTACTTTTCGCTACCGCTCCCGGTTCTTCCACACCAAGCCCCCGTATCACATTGACCACTATGATTCCAAAAGCCAGACCGGCCAGCGCATCCATCGTATTGTATCCTTCCAGAAATCCGGTAAAAAACGACTGGGAAGCATATGCTTCCACCGGTTCCATAGCTCCCGCTTCTCCCATAGGGGAAAACAGCGCACGCAGTACCAGGACTGCCAGAAAGCACAGGAACAGCGGATTTAAAATTTTTCCAATCCAGACCAGAATTTTCCCCGGCCGCAGAGAAAAGAACAAAACTGCCGCAAAAAAAAGCAAAGAGAATACAGCCAGCGCCACTGTGCTGCCGCCTCCCGGAAGCATTCCCTCCACCCCTACAGAGAAAGAGACTGTCGCACATCTGGGAATTGCAAAAAACGGGCCGATCGTAAGATAAAGAACACAGGTAAAGAAAACTCCGTACCGCTTTCCCACCCGGCTGCTCACTTCCAAAAGTCCGTTCTGCCTGCTGACTCCCAACGCAGCCACCCCGAGAAGAGGAAGTCCAACCCCCGTAATCAGAAACCCGACTGCTGCCTGCCACATACTTCTGCCGGCCATCTGCCCCATGGACACCGGAAAGATCAGATTTCCGGCTCCAAAAAACATACCGAACAGCATGCTGGCCACAAAAATTGTTTCTTTAAAAGTCAAATTTTTCTTCATGCTGTATTTCCTCATTTCTTCTTATCTTAAAAAACCCTTGAAAACACCCATTTCTGGGAGTTTCAAGGGTTTTAAAATTCTTGTGATCCAGGAAATTACATTCCCATCTGTTTTGCAACCTCAGCTGCAAAATCCTCATTCTTTTTCTCCAGTCCCTCACCGGTCTCGAAGCGAACGAAGCCTTTGATAGCGATCTTTGCGCCCTGTGCTTTTGCAACAGAATCAACGTAAGCCTGCACGGACTGCTTTCCGTCCTCAGCTTTTACGTATACCTGATCCATCAGGCAGATCTCTTTCAGCTCTTTGTTGATACGTCCCATAACCATACCGGTCAGGATCTTCTCATTTGCATCCGGTTTCTCATTTTTAGCCTGTACCATGAGAACTTCTTTCTCTTTCTCAATGTACTCAGCGGATACTTCGCTGCGGTTGGTATGAAGCGGCTTTAATGCTGCAACCTGCATAGCAACGTTCTTAGCCATCTCTTTTACTTCATCATTTACAACATCTGTAGCAACGTCAACCAGAACACCGATCTTGCCGCCCATATGAGTATAGGTAGCTACGAATCCTTCCTTCTCCTCTACCTGCTGGAAACGACGGATCTTCATGTTCTCACCGATAACGGCGATCTGTCCGGCCAGCGCCTCATTTACCGTCTTGCTGGTATCAAACTTCCAGGTCTCAGCCAGGAATGCATCAATATCTGCTGCCTGGGTCTCCAGTGCCTGCTCTGCAACCTGAGCAACGTAACCCTGGAATTTCTCATTCTTTGCAACGAAATCGGTCTCAGCGTTAACCTCTACTGCGACAGCCTTCTTGCCGTCCTCAGCAACTTTCAGCATAACGATGCCTTCTGCTGCGATTCTGCTGGCTTTCTTCTGTGCAGTTGCCAGTCCCTTTTCTCTCAGGAACTCCATAGCCTTGTCCATATCGCCTTCGGTAGCAGTCAGGGCCTTCTTGCAGTCCATCATTCCGGCACCGGTCATCTCTCTTAACTCTTTTACCATTGCTGCTGTGATAGCCATTTTCAATTCCTCCGTATCATTATTTTGTAAAGCCTGGGGGAGAGAGGAGATTACTCCTCAACGGTCTCCTCTTCAGCCTCAACATACTCTTCCTCACCGGTCATACCCTGATTTGCCTCGATAACAGCGTCTGCCATCTTGGAAACGATCAGTTTTACGGCACGGATCGCATCGTCATTTCCCGGGATCACATAATCCAGCTCTTCCGGATCACAGTTGGTATCACAGATACCGATCAGCGGAATTCCCAGAGTGTGTGCTTCCTGGATACAGATTCTTTCCTTCTTGGGATCTACTACGAAGATCGCATCCGGCAGTTTCTTCATCTCTTTGATACCGCCCAGGTTCTTCTGCAGTTTGGTCATCTCTTTCTTCAGCTCGATAACCTCTTTCTTGGGAAGTACTTCAAAAGTTCCGTCTGCTTCCATAGCCTCAATCTCTTTCAGTCTTGCGATTCTGCTCTGGATAGTCTTGAAGTTGGTCAGCATACCGCCCAGCCAC
>URYM01000064.1 GCA_900552095.1 uncultured Blautia sp.
ATTGAAAAGGAAGAGAGCGATTTCGGAAAAGCTATTTTTTCCGTGAAAGATCTGGTCTACGCCGATGCTTTCGGAAAAACCCGCCTGAATCACGTTTCTTTCTCAATCCGGGAAGGACAGATTCTGGGAATCGCCGGGATTGACGGCAACGGTCAGTCAGAACTGGTAGAAGCGATCGTGGGAACGCTAAAACCTCAGAAAGGACAGGTTTTCTTAAATGGAAAAGATCTCTCCGACTATTCTGTTTTAAAAAGGCAGGAAGCCGGAATTTCTCACGTGTCGGAAGATCGGATGCGCTATGGAACCGCGCCAAAACTTTCCCTGGAAGATAATATGATCTCCAAGATTTACTATACGGACAAACTGCGCAGCCATGGCCTGATCGATCGGAAAAAAGTAAACACGTACACCAATAAGATTTTGAAAGAGTTCCTTGTAAAATACGATAATTCCCATCAGTCTGTGTCGGAACTTTCCGGCGGAAATGTGCAGAAACTGGTTGTGGGAAGAGAATTTGACTATGAGCCGGATCTTCTGATCATGAATCAGCCCACCCGGGGAATCGACGTGGGTGCAATTGAATTCATCCGCAGAAAAATTGTGGAGATGCGCCGGGAAAAGAAAGCCATCCTTCTGGTGTCAGCCGACTTAAGTGAAATCCTCTCCTTAAGCGATGCGGTTCTCGTCATGCACGAGGGACGGATCGTGGGGTATATCGACGATGTAAAACACACATCCGAAAATGAGCTGGGTCTTTACATGCTGGGTGTGAAAGAGGATTCCAAAGAACACATAGGAGGTGCCTGCTGTGAATAAAAAGTTTACTGTTATCCGGCTGCTCTGTGCCTTTGCCATCGCCATGCTTCTCTCTGTAGGCATTATTTTCTGTGTCAGCGCAGAACCGGGCACTGCAGTTTACAATCTTTTTCTGGGACCTCTGCAGAGCAAACGCCATTTTTTTGACGTATTTGCCAGCAGTGTTCCGCTGATCTTTACCGGACTTGCTTTAAGTCTGGTGTTCAAATCCGGTAATTTTTCCATGATTGCAGATGCCTGTCTGTTCACCGGAGCGGTTGTGACAGCAGCCCTTGCAATTAATACCTCCCTCCCGGCTCCGCTTCATCCCCTGGTGATCCTTCTGTGTGCTGCTGTGGTAGGCGGTCTGATTGGAAGCATTCCCGCTGTTCTGAAGGTGCGCTTTCATGCCAATGAGCTGGTGACTTCTCTGATGCTTAACTATGTTTTCTTTTATATTGGCATCTTTGTAGTTACAAAGTTTCTGGCTGACCGTGAGGCAGGAACCTTTGCCTCCCTTCCTTATCAGTCTACCGCCTCCCTTGGAACACTGATCGATGGAACCAAGTTCCATGTGGGCTATCTGATTGCCATTGGTGTTGCAATCCTTTTATTCCTGCTTCTTTTTAAAACCAGATTTGGTTATGAAGTACGGATCTCCGGAAGCAATCCGGAATTTGCAAAGTATTCCGGAATCAAGACAAGCCGTGTGATCATCCTCACACAGGTGATTGCCGGTGCGGTAGCAGGTCTGGGCGGAGCCGTAGAACAGATGGCTATGTACCAGCGTTTTAACTGGCAGGATTCTCCGTCCTATGCCTGGGATGGTGTCATTATCGCGATTCTTGCCGGGAATAACCCGAAAATCGTACCTTTTGCTGCATTTTTCCTGTCTTACATCCGTGTGGGAGCGGACCTGATGTCCCGCCGTTCGGATGTACAAAATGAGCTGATCTCGATCATTCAGGCTGTACTGATTCTTTTTGTAACCGCAGAACGGTTTATGGCAGGATGGAAGCAGAGAGAAGAAGCAAAAAAAGCACTGAGAGAGGAGGCGTGATACCATGGATGTGATTCAGGATATTTTTAAAACCCTAAGCCTTCCGGAATTTTATTTTGCCATGTTCCGGAGTGCTACCCCGGTTCTTTTAACCACCCTGGGCGCCATGATTTCTTCGCGCTCCGGCACCAGTAATATTGCTCTTGAGGGAACCATGCTGATCTCCGCTTTTGTGGGCGTTGTTGTCAGCGCCTTTTCCCAGAGTGCCTGGATTGGATTTCTGGGTGCTGTCTTCGCAGGCTTTGTGATCAGCAATATTCTGGCCTACTTTATTTTGAAATTAAAGTCAAATGCAGTAATCTCCGGTATCGCCATCAATACGCTGGCTTCCGGAGGCACGATCTTTGCCCTGTATCTGATCACCGGGGAGAAAGGAGCTTCCACCTCCCTTCCTTCCCTGAAGCTGCCCAGTATTGACATTCCTCTGATCGAGGATATTCCGGTTCTGGGGCCCGTTCTTTCCGGGCATCATATTTTAACCTATGTCTCCCTCATCCTGGTAGCTGCAGTCTGGTATCTTTTTAAACATACCCGGCTGGGGATGCATATCCGTGCAGTGGGAGAGACCCCGGATGCAGCTGAATCAGTAGGAATTCCTGTAAAAAGGGTGAAATATATTGCTCTCGTTTTCAGCGGCATTTTAACCGGTATGGCCGGCGCCTTCCTGTCCATGGGTTATGTGGGACTCTTTTCTTCCGGCATGACAGCGGGAAGAGGATATATTGCACTGGCTACACAGGCAATTGCCGCCGGAAATGCGGTGGTGGGAATGCTGGCTTCCATGTTGTTCGGATTCTGTCAGAGTCTTTCCAATTATCTGCAGTCTTCCGGCGTGCCGCTGCAGTTTATCCAGCTGATGCCCTATCTGATCATCGTAATTGCATATACTGTTTTCTGTGCCATGCGGGAACGGAAAAAGCGGAAAAAACAAATGCAGGCGGCAGCCGGAAAGTAGAGGTCGATATCAAATGGACAAAAAACATTTCATTGAACTGCATCTTCATCTGGATGGATCCCTCCGTCCGGAGACGGTGTGGACACTGGCCAGGGAACAGGGAATTTCCCTTCCGGCAAAAACAAAGGAAGAAACAGATTTTCTTATGCGTGTTCCGGATGACTGCCGGACGCTGGAAGAATATCTTCAGAGATTTGACATGCCCCTTCTGGTACTGCAGGAGGAATCCGCACTGGAACGGGCAGCCTTTGAACTGGTAGAAGATCTGGCAAAAGAAGGCGTCGATTATGCAGAGATCCGTTTTGCTCCTCAGTTATCCCTTTCTCATGGACTGACCCAGGATCAGGTAACAGAGGCGGCGATACGCGGAGTAAAAAAGGGAATGGCACAATATCCAGGCATCCGTGCAGGTCTGATCCTGTGCTGTATGCGGGGAGATAAGAATGAAGATCTGAATCTGCAGACTGTGGAGACTGCCCGGAAGTATCTGGGAGATGTGGTCTGTGCTGTAGATATTGCAGGAGCGGAAGGACTTTATGGAACGGAACTCTTTCAGAAAGTCTTTGACCGGGTAAATGAATATCAGATTCCCATGACAATCCATGCCGGTGAGGCGGCAGGTCCAGACAGTATGCGGACCGCCCTGTCTTACGGAACAAAACGGATCGGCCACGGCGTGGCAGCGATCCAGGACGAAGCTCTGATCCGGGAACTGATTGAGAAAAAAATAACGCTTGAAATCTGTGTGACCAGCAATTACCAGACTAAGGTTGTAAACAGCATAGAAGAACACCCCATCCACAGGCTTTTTCAGGCCGGTGTGCGCGTAACGGTAAATTCTGATAATATGACCGCTTCCAATACCGATATTCACAAAGAAATTCGGGTGTTAAAGGAAGTTCTGGGATTTACAGACGAGGAAGTGGAAAAACTGGAAGAATACGCCTGGGAAGCCCGCTTCTTGAAAGACTAGAAAAGGAGAATGGGATTTATGGAAGAAGAAAAAGCAAAAGCAAAACGTATTTTCTGGGCAGGAGTTCTGGTCTTTGCAGCAGGAATCATTCTTATGGCCATTTTTGCTTTTATGGATGTGGAATGGAAAACCCCGGCTGCGGTGATCAGCTTTTTGGTCTGCGGAGTTCTGTCTCTGATCCTGATCTTTAAAGGGGCTCCCGGAATGATGGCATCAGAGGCGGAAAAGGTATGCAATAAAATGAAAGCAGAACAGCTTTTTCGTTTTTCTTTTCCAGGAAAAGACCGGCTGGAACAGACCCTTTTAGCGCAGGGGTTTCAGCAGGAGGGCGCATACTATAAGAAAAAGAAATTTTCAGCCCTGAAAGATTCCATTACCTACTATGTAAAGATTGCGGAAGGATCTCATCTGGAAACTATGATTGACCAGGAATTTGAGGCTTTTAACGCTCTTGAAAAGAAAGGAACCAATTTTTGTCTGCTTCTTTTTCTGTGCCTGGAAAATCTGGATATCGCTGCTTTGGATCTGCTAAAAGAAATCGCCTCTGCGGCTATCGCGGAAGAAACGGTTTTAAATCCTCACAGAGATACCAATGCGGTGCTGACTGCAGTGGATCCTGGGACGGGAACTGCTTATTTTATGGACATCAGGGGACATAAGATCAGCCTTTACGCCCACGGCTGCAAGATGCTGAAAGAACTGACCGGTCTATAAAGGAATCAGACAATGAAAAAGAAAAAATTCTTTGTATCCCTCATTTCTACACTTCTTTTTCTGATATTTTTGAGTATTATGGACTATCCTTTCCTGGCTCGTATGTTTAATGAACGAAATCAGGGAGCTGTGGTAGTCGATTACGAGGAGACTCTGGGGAAGAGAAGTGATCCGGAAAAGGAACGGATGCTGGAAGAAGCCAGAAAGTACAACAGCAGTCTGGCATCAGGCCTTGGCAATGCACTGGAAGAAACTCTGAAAAAAAATCCCGAAGAGCAGCAAGCGGATCAGATTTATCAGGGACTGCTCTCGGATCAGGCAGATGGAGTGATCGGGAGGATTGAAATCCCCAAACTTGCCGTCAATCTTCTGATCTACCACGGAACGGAGGAGGAAGTACTACAGAAAGGCGCCGGCCATCTACAGGGCTCTTCCCTCCCGGTAGGAGGAGAAAGCACACATTCCTGTATTTCTGCCCATCGCGGACTGGTGGATAAGAAGATGTTTACAGATCTGGATCAGATGGAAGTAGGGGATCTGTTTTTAATTCATGTACTGGGCGAAACTCTTGCCTATCGGGTGCGGGAAATTCAGACAGTACTCCCGGATGATGTGGAAGATCTGGCTATTCAAAGGGGCAAAGATCTGGTAACTCTGATCACCTGTACCCCTTACGGGATCAATACGCACAGAATCTATGTTCATGGTGAGCGGATTCCCTATACAGAAGAAGTGGAAGCAGAAGTCAACGCTGAGCAGGAAGAAAGTAAAAGCTGGTGGGAAAACTGGTGGTGGGCAGTATTTTCCCTCCTCCTCTTGATTCTTCTCATTGCGCTTCTGTGGCGGTATAACAGACGAGCGTAAATAAAAAAGAAAGCACGAAAGTGAAATCGGAATAGATTTTTCTTTCGTGTTTTTCATTTTTATATTGACAAAAAAATAAAAATTTGTTATTCTGTCCAATAGTTAGTTAGAACTAATCACCTCCCGAGAGGTTTTTCTTTTGGTCAGAAGTTAGTTTTAACTAATTCTTGAAATATAGTTTTGATTGAAAGGGTAACAGATATGATGATTAATAAAAGACTGATCTGCATGGTTGGAGAAAGCAGAAAATTTATAGCCGGAAATGTAATCAGCCAATGGGTTTCTTTAGTGGCAAATATTGTCATAATGGGGGCTGTTGCCAGAATGCTGCAGCGTCTGTATGAGGGAACAGCAGGAGAGAAAGTAATAGGATTAACGGCTCTGACAGTCACTGCGGCAGCCGGTATACGATTTCTGTGTGCGGTTATTTCCGGCAGAATGGGATATCTTTCTTCTAAGTCAGTAAAGAAGATACTTCGTCAGAAGATTTATCAGAAGCTTCTAAGGCTGGGTTCTTCTTACAGCGAAAAATTAAAAACCTCTGAGATCGTGCAGGTTGCTGTGGAAGGCGTAGATCAGCTGGAAACGTATTTTGGATCCTATCTGCCCCAGTTTTTTTACGCTATGCTGGCGCCTCTGACTTTATTTTGTGTCTTAAGTGCCGTGAATTTGCCCAGTGCGCTTGTGCTGCTGCTCTGCGTTCCTATGATCCCGGTGACAATTGCGGTCATCCAGCGGTGGGCAAAAAAACTTCTGTCAAGATACTGGAGCCAGTACACCGCTCTCGGAGATACGTTTCTTGAAAATCTTCAGGGATTAACTACTGCAAAAATCTATCAGGCAGATGAATTTAAACACCGGGAAATGAATGAACAAAGCGAACATTTCCGAAAGATTACGATGAAAGTGCTGACTATGCAGCTGAATTCTATCACGGTTATGGACCTGATCGCCTATGGAGGCGCAGCTCTGGGAGTGATTTTGGCGGTGACCCAGTTCCGGGCAGGAAGGGTTGATTTATTCGGATGTATTCTGATTATTCTTCTGGCTGCAGATTTCTTTCTGCCCATGCGGCTGCTCGGTTCTTTCTTCCATATTGCGATGAACGGGATGGCTGCCTCTGACAAGATTTTTGGCCTTCTGGATCTTGAAGAACCAGAGCAAAGAAACGTGTCCCTTTCCGATGATTATTCTGTTGCATGCCAAAATCTCCGATTCTCCTATGAGCCGGGACGGGAGATTCTTCACGGTGTCAGCATGTGTTTCCCGGAAGGAAGTTTTACCGCTATTGTAGGGGAATCCGGGTGTGGGAAATCGACCCTTTCCGCGATTCTTATGGGACGCAGAAAAGGCTTTTCAGGTGAAGTCACCGTCGGAAAAATTGCTCTTTCCGAAATCCGGGAAGAAAGCCTGATGAAAAATTTTACTTATATTTCTCATCAGAGCTATCTTTTTAAAGGAACTGTCCGGGAGAATCTGTTGATGGCCAGCCCAAAGGCCGGAGAAGATGCACTCTGGCATGCTCTGGAGCAGGTAAATCTTGCAGATTTTCTCCGGACAGAAAGAGGGCTGGATACGCCGCTGGATGAAAAAGCTTCCAATCTTTCCGGAGGACAGCGCCAGCGCCTTGCTCTGGCAAGGGCTCTTCTCCACGACAGTCCCGTTTACATTTTTGACGAAGCCACTTCCAATATTGATGTGGAGAGTGAAAATGATATTATGACACAGATTTCTGCTCTGGCAGGAAAAAAGACCGTGATGCTGATTTCCCATCGCCTTGCAAACGCAGCCGGTGCAGATCACATCTATGTCCTTGACAGAGGAAAGCTTGCGGAAGAGGGCAATCATAAAACGCTGCTTGCCCAAAACGGAATCTATGCAAAGCTCTGGAATGCCCAGCAGGAGCTGGAAAATTATAGTAATGGAGGAAATTTGTAATGAGACGAAGCGGATTTAACCTTATGATACGGCTAATCGGTCTGGTAAGACCTCTGACCGGCTACATGATCCTGGCCGTTGCGATGGGACTGATCGGACATCTCTGTGCTTCTTTTATTACTGTGTTCGGCGGTTATGCAATCCTGTCTGTTCTGCATCCGGAAGGGGCTTTGAAACTGAGCATTCTTTTTGTTTCTTTACTTGTGTCTGCAATCCTCCGCGGGTTTCTGCGCTACGCAGAGCAGGCCTGCAACCATTTTATTGCTTTTAAACTGCTTGCTCTGATCCGGGATAAGGTTTTCTGTGCACTGCGCCGTCTCTGTCCCGCCAAACTGGAAGGCCGGGATAAGGGGAATCTGATCTCTGTCATCACCTCAGATATTGAATTACTGGAGGTTTTCTATGCCCATACGATTTCTCCGATCTGTATCGCATTCCTCTTTAGCGGGGCGATGGTTTTCTTTATCGGAAGTTATCATATGGCGCTGGGCTTTCTGGCTCTGGCTGCTTATGGAACAGTTGGCATTCTCATTCCCCTGGTCACCTCCAAACTGAGCGGTGACGACGGCCTTCGTTTTCGCACACAATCCGGTCTGCTTTCCGGTTTTGTTCTGGACAGCCTGCGGGGGTTATCTGAAACGATCCAGTACGGTCAGGGTGAACAACGAATGGAAGAGATCAACCGTCAGACAGACCTCCTTTCCCAGGAGGAAGCGCGCATGAAACGCACTGGCAGCAGGAATACTGCAGTGACCGGAGCAGTGATTCTGATTTTTGATCTTGCAATGCTGCTTTCTTCTGCAAAACTTACCGGTTTTGAAGGATCACTGATCACAACTCTTGCATTGATGAGTTCTTTTGGACCGGTAGTTTCCCTGTCTGCACTGGGAGCTTCTCTGCAGAATACTTTTGCTGCGGGCAACCGTGTTTTGGATATTCTGGATGAAGATCCGGTTGTTGAGGAAATCACCGGAAAGGAAGAGATTTCCTTCCAGGGTGCTGATGCGAAAGAAGTCTCTTTTGCCTATGGAGAGGAAACGGTTCTGGATCATTTTTCTGTCACCATTCCCGAAAATAAGATTGTCGCCATCAGTGGACGGTCCGGTTCCGGAAAATCCACTCTACTCAGGCTGTTTATGAGATTCTGGCAGCCACAGGAGGGGACGGTACACATTTCCGGAAAAAGAATGGATGAGATTAATACCGCAAATCTTCGGGACATGGAAAGTTTTGTAACCCAGGATACTCATTTATTTCATGATTCTATCCGAAATAACCTGCGTATTGCAAAACTGGACGCGACTGAGGAAGAGATCACAGCCGCCTGCAAAAAAGCTTCTGTCCATGACTTTATCATGAGTCTGAAGAAAGGATATGATACAGAGGTGGGCGAACTGGGGGATACCCTCTCCGGCGGTGAACGGCAGCGGCTTGGTCTGGCAAGAGCCTTCCTTCATAATGCCTCTTTTATGCTTCTGGATGAACCGACTTCTAATCTGGACAGTCTGAATGAGGCGGTTATTTTAAAATCTCTCTGTGAAGAACGTTCGGGGAAAACAATTGTGCTGGTCTCTCACAGGCAGTCCACCCTAGGGATCGCCGATACCGTGTATTCCGTAGAACGTAAAAAAATGAGCTGATGGAGGTCTGAAGATGAAAAAATTTTTGTATCTCATTCTCGGCTGCGTAAGCGCTGTCTCTTATAC
>URYM01000065.1 GCA_900552095.1 uncultured Blautia sp.
CGGTCTCGTGGGCTCGGAGATGTGTATAAGAGACAGCTGCATGGGCTGCCCAGTATCTATGCGGAGGAAAACGGGCTCTATGACAAGTTTGATTATACGATCGACATGTATGCCGGCGGACCGGTGCAGAATGAGGCGATTGCTTCCGGTGCATGGGAAGTTGGAACGACAGGAATCGGAGGTGCTGTTCTGGGCTGTCCCACTTACAATATGAAGGTAATCGGTTTTGCATGTGATGATACCGCAGCAGTTGGTATCTGGGTGAGACCGGACAGTGATCTGGCGAAAAAAGATCCGGATGAGAAGGGTGTCAGAGGAACTGCGGAAGACTGGAAGGGCAAGAAAATCCTCTGCCAGACCGGTACGACCTGCCATATGACGCTGGTTGCCACACTGGAACATCTGGGGCTGACTGCAGACGATGTGGAGATTGTTGACACTGCAGTGGCACAGTCTTATGCCGCATTTAAAGCGGGAGAAGCAGATGTGGTATGCCTCTGGTCTCCCTTCGGATATCAGGCAGAATCTGACGAAGGATGGGTACAGATATCAGGCGCAGAAGGTCTGGGACTGGAAATGCCGAACCTGATCGTGGCTACAGAAGAAGCGGTGAAAAACCGTCCTGAAGCAGTTCAGCAGTGGCTGGAAGCTTACTTAAAAGCAGTAGAAGAGATGAGAGAGGATCCGGAAGCTGCGCAGAAACTGTATGACTTTGAAGAGCAGGAAGGCATTACCATGACAGAGGAGGCAGCAGAGAGAGACATAGAGGTGCGCCAGTTCCCGACTCTGGAAGAAAATAAAGCGGTATTCGAGACTGATGAAAATGGAAACAGCAAGGCACTGGAGATTCTGGTGGGCTTTGCAGATTTCATGATCGAGCAGGGAAAACTGACAGAAGCAGATAAGCAGGAAATGATCGACAACGGAGCGATTGACGGAAGCTTTATTGCCAATATTAATTTCTAGTTTGATACATAAGAAGGGGACTGGCGTGCCAAAAGGACGTGCAGCCAGTCCCTTTTTTATTTTGAGGAGTGAACAGTATGGAAGAAAAGGAAAAGACAACGAGCTCCATCCAGATTGAAGAGAGAAAACGGAAAAAAGAAAAGAGAGAGTTATTTCTGATCTCGGCGGTCAGTGTTGCCGTATTTTTGGGGATTTGGGAACTGGCTGTGCGGATGGAATGGCTGGATCCACAGTTTGTATGCTCGCCTTCGGAGGCGTTTCTGGCTTTTGTCGATAAGCTGACCAATGCAGATCCGGATGGAGCAGTGCTGGGGGTTCATATTCTGGAGAGCCTGAAGCTGGCTCTGATCGGCTATGTGGCAGCAGTGATTGTAGGAGTGCCGCTGGGACTGCTTCTGGGTTATTATCGTACCTTTGACAGGCTGGTAACGCCAATCTTTGAGATTATCCGTCCAATTCCGCCTATCGCCTGGATTCCGCTTTCTGTAATCTGGCTGGGAATTGGAACCACGGCAAAATGTTTTATTATTTTTCTGGCAGCCTTCGTTCCCTGTGTGATTAATTCTTATACGGGGGTTAAACTGACAAATCCGGTGCTGATCGATGTGGCAAAAACCTGTGGAGCCAGCAGATGGACTATTTTCCGGACTGTATGCACGCCTTCCGCCATGCCGCTGGCCTTTACGGGAGTGCGTGTTGCCCTGGGAAATGCCTGGTCAACGCTGGTGGCGGCAGAGATGCTTTCCGCTACAGCAGGTCTGGGCTATATGATTCAGCAGGGAAGAGCCCTGGGACGTTCTGATATTATTATTGTCGGAATGCTGACGATAGGAGTGATTGGGGCGGTTCTTACAGGAATTCTGAACCGGATGGAAAATAAAGTGATTCGATGGAGGGCTAGATAATGAATAAGAAAAAAGCAAAAGATATTGGCCTTACCTGCGTTTCGTTATTGATTTTAATTGGCCTGTGGGTTCTGGTGTCTAACAGCAGGCCGGATTTTTTTCCGACGCCTCAGGCAACCTGGGAGCGTTTTATGAAAATGATTGAGAGGCCGATCAGTAAGACAACGGTGGCCGGTCACGTTCTGATCAGCCTGAAGCGAGTTCTCATTGCGCTGGTGATCGCTGTGATCTCCGGAGTTGGAATCGGCCTTGTGATTGGATGGAATAAGAAAATTAATGCGGTACTTAATCCGCTTCTGACAGCCCTGCGTCCGATTCCGCCGATTGCGTGGATCCCTCTGGTCATCCTCTGGTTCGGAGTTGGTGAATTTCCCAAGATCCTTCTGGTGTTTATCGGATCCTTCTTTCCGGTTGTATTGAATACGGCTACGGGAGTGAGCATGGTGGATCCCATGTATCTGAATGTGGGGCATATTTATAAGGCCAATACCTTCCAGATGCTGCGGCATGTGGTATTTCCGGCGGCAATGCCCGCAATCATGGCCGGAATCAAAATCGCTCTGAGCAGCGGATGGATGGTAGTGGTAGCGGCAGAAATGATTGCCAGCAAGTCGGGGCTGGGATTTTTGATTACCCGGGGAAATGAAAGTTATGATGTGGCTCTGGTGCTTGTGGGTATGATTCTGATCGGAATCGTCGGAGCAGTTTTGAGCATGATCTTCACATTGGCAGAAAGGTGGTTATGTCCGTGGACGGAAAAGAAAAACGGGTGAAATTGACATTAAAGAACATATCAAAATCTTTCTATGCCCGGAAAGAAATTTTTGAGGCGGTAAACAATGTGTCTCTGGATGTTTACGAAAATGAATTTCTGGTAATCCTGGGGCCGGGACAGTGCGGAAAAAGTGTTCTTTTAAATATGATAACAGGTTTGGAGAAGCCCACAGCCGGAACTGTAGAATTTGCAGACCGAAACGAGTCAAATGTGGGATTTGTTTTCCAGAAGACAGCAGTTTTTCCATGGAAAACAGTTATGGAAAATGTAGAATTTGCCCAGGAACTGCAGGGTGTGAGCAGGGAAAAAAGGCGGGAGCAGGCGCAGTATCTGATTGAGCTGGTGGGATTAAAGGGATTTGAAAATTCTTATCCGAGACAGCTTTCCGGTGGAATGAAACAGAGAGTGGGAATTGCGAGAGCCTACTGCAGTAATCCGGACGTTCTTCTGATGGATGAACCCTTCGGAGCGCTGGATGCGCAGACGCGTTACCAGATGGAGGAGGAGGTACTCCGTATCTGGGAGAAGGAGAAGCGGACGGTCATCTTTGTAACGAATAATATTGAGGAGGCGGTTTATCTGGGGGATCGGATTGTTCTTCTGAGTGAATGTCCGGCTACCGTAAAGGAGATTTATTCCCTGGATCAGCTGCCGCGGCCGAGAGACTATGTAGATCCGAAATTTTTGAGAATAAGAGAAATGATAGAAGATAATATGGATCTGGCATTATAGAAGCAGGAGGAGAAAGATGAGCGAGGAAGTAAAGGTAAGGGTAGAAAATCTGACCAAATGCTTTGGGGATCTGAAGGTTTTGGATGAAGTTTCTTTTAATATCAAAAAGGGTGAATTTGTGTGTATTGTAGGACCTACAGGATGTGGAAAAACGACCTTTTTGAAGCTTCTGACCAAATTGATCGAGCCGACTTCCGGAGAGATTTATATTGATGGGGAACCGGCGGATCCTACGAAGCACAATATTTCTTTTGTATTCCAGGAACCTTCCGCATTTCCCTGGCTGACTGCACAGCAGAATATCGAATACGGGCTGAAGGTAAAAAAGAGACCGGAAAAAGAAATCAAAGAGCAGACAGATAAGATTATCGGACTGCTGGGGCTGGAGAAATTCCGGGATGCCTATCCCCATGAGATGTCGGTCAGCATGGAGCAGAGGGTAGTAATCGGCCGGGCATTTGCCATGAATCCGGATCTGCTTCTGATGGATGAACCTTACGGACAGATGGATATTAAGATGCGTTATTTTCTGGAGGATGAGGTGATCAAACTGTGGAAGGCGACCAACAGTACGGTGCTTTTTATTACTCACAATCTGGAGGAGGCGGTATATCTGGCAGAGAAGATTTTGATTCTCTCCAATAAACCTGCCAAGATTAAAAGTGAGGTGACAGTGGATCTGCCAAGACCCAGAAATGTGGCGGATGAAAAGTTTGTAGAGATTCGGAAACAGATCACGGATGAAATTAAATGGTGGTAGGGAAAGACAGATGAAATACATATTTGCAAATTTAAAACGGTTTGACATTCCGGTGGAGCTGGACGGAATTAACCGCATGGCGCCGGCAGCGGAATGGGGAACGTATCTGACGGAACAGATCCAGAAAACCATGAAAGAGTTTGAAGAGGAAGCACAGTTTGGCATTTTTTATCCGGAAGCGTATCTGATCCAGGCGGCTGCGGCAAAAGAACCGGGAAGCCGGTGGAAGATCGGAGCACAGGGGATTTACCGGGAAGACACACAAAAAGGCGGGAATTTCGGAGCTTTCACAACAAATAAAACGGCCCGGAGTGTAAAGGCTTTAGGCGGCGAGTACGTGCTGATCGGTCACTGCGAGGAGCGGATGGATAAAAGCGGTGTCCTGGCGGAGGCGGGAGTCTGCGATCCGGGAGCAGTAAACCGGCTGCTGGGAAAAGAAATCCGGTGTGCGGCCAAAGTCGGTCTGGAAATTCTGTACTGTGTGGGAGAAAAAGAAGAGGAGCAGTCCCGGTGGCAGGAAGTGATCGGGGAACAGCTGGAAACTGCCCTGCAGGAGGCGGGAGAGGCAAAGGTAGCAATTGCGTATGAACCTCTCTGGGCGATCGGACCCGGAAAGCCGGTTCCCGATAAGGAATCCATCACAAGGGTGGCAAAATTTATCAAGGAAAAGACAGGAGGACTTCCGGTTATCTATGGCGGAGGACTGAAAGAGGAAAATGCCAGAATGCTGGCCTCTATTCCCGAAGTTGACGGAGGGCTGATCGGGTTAACGCGTTTCAGCGGTGAAATCGGATTTTACCCCGACGGATTTGACGCTATCGTAAGAGAATATTTGGGAGGAGAAAAGTCATGAAACTAAATTTTGAATACGGCCATGGCACTATGGCGGCAGAACTGCCGGATGAACTGACAGATGTGTTTATTCCCGGGGAGACGGTTCCGGATCCGCCGTATATTCCGGAAGATCAGCTGGTGGAAAAGACGAGGGAATCTATTCTGCATCCCATTGGAATGGAGCCGCTCTCCAAACTGGCAAAGAAGGGGAGCAAGGTGACCATTATTATTCCGGATATTGTAAAAGGCGGCTGTCAGCCCACTTCCCACAGAAAAATTTCTATTCGCCTGATCGTGGATGAACTCTATAAGGCAGGGGTAGAGAAAAAGGATATTCTTCTGATCTTCTCCAACGGGCTTCATCCCAGAACCAGCAAAAAGGAAATGCTTCAGATTCTGGGGCCGGAGCTGTTCCATGAATTTTATCCGACCCATCAGATTACCAGTCACGACAGTGAGGATTACGACCATCTGGTAGATCTGGGATGCACCAGAAGGGGCGACCGGGTTCTGATGAACAAATATGTATATGATTCTGATGTGGCGATCTTGATCGGACATACCCAGGGGAATCCCTATGGCGGATATTCCGGAGGATACAAACACTGTTCTACAGGAATTACGCACTGGAGGAGCATTGCCACCCACCATGTTCCGGAGGTCATGCACAGAGATGACTTTACTCCGGTGAGTACCCATTCTCTGATGCGCACCAAATTTGATGAAATTGGAATGTACATGGAAGAGTGCATGGGCAAGAAGTTCTTCTGCTGCGATGCCGTTCTGGATTCGGCTTCCCGTCAGATTGAGATCAACAGCGGTTATGCGAAGGAAATGCAGCCTGTTTCCTGGAAGACTGCGGATAAACGGACTTTTGTGCACTGGGCAGAGAAGAAGTATGATGTGCTGGTTTTCGGCATGCCTCAGGACTTTCATTACGGAGACGGTATGGGAACCAATCCGATTCAGATGATGCAGGCGTTATCCGCTCAGGTGATCCGCCTGAAACGTGTGATGAGTGATCGCTGCGTGATCATCTGTTCTTCCATCTGCAATGGATATTTTCACGATGAGCGCTGGCCGTATCTGAGGGAACTCTATGAGCTGTTCCAGCATGACCATATGAATATTCTTCCGGATATGGACAAATACGGAGAGTATTTTGCGACGAATGAGGAGTATATACGTAAATACCGCTATGCGGGAGCCTTCCATCCCTATCATGGTTTTTCCATGATGAGCTGTGGTCACATCGCGGAGATGAATACTTCTGCGATCTATATCGTAGGGGCACAGGAACCCGGAATTGCAAGAGGAATGGGATTGAAGACCAGGGCTACTTTTGAGGAAGCGCTGGAAGATGCGAAAAAGAAGTACGTGGGAGAGAACCCCAATATTCTGGCTCTTCCGCTGACCTTTAAGAAGGCTTCGGTTCACCTTTGCATGAAAGAATAAAAAGCTATAAAAGAAGACGGAGGCAGTTTCAACGGGAAGCTGCCTCCGTCTTCTTTGGGTAGATCATTCCGGCCGGGGAAGTTCTGCCTTGGAAAGGGCTGTCTCGATGGCATCAAGAAGAAGCTGAGAAGTATATTTATTATCATTTTCGTAAGTGACGTCCCTGGTGGACTGGGAGGCGCAGATCTGATCGGCCAGATTCTGGAGCGCAGGTTCCATCAGCGGGTACATAGCCGCAGCAGATTCGCTCAGATTTACCAGAGTGATGGAGTTGATGTGATCGGAATCTACAGTGACCTGTACATCAAAGGTATTATCCTGCAGCCGGATTGAGGAAGTATAGACTCCGGCTGTATACTTTGCAGGCTCAGCGGAGACCATGCCGGCGGTCTCTTTTGCCCTCTTCGGGCCGAACATGAAGAACAAAAGAAGAATCAGCAAAATACCCAGTACCAGAAGGACAGCGGTATAGATCACTTCCTTCATATGTAAGACCACAATTTTAGTTTTAGAACTCATACGCACACCCCTTTTTCCATTCTCTATATAGCATATTAGGGGAGGGAGAAAAATATGCCCGGGGGGTGGGATATTTATTGAGGAAACGGACAGGCCGGTGTATAATAAATTATCTTGGTGTTAGTTAGAAAAAGAAAGAGACAGGAGAGAGAGATGGCGTTACAGCTGGTATTTGGAAATGCGGGATCAGGAAAATCCCACAGGATCTATCAGAATCTGATCGAGGAGTCGATCCGTTATCCCAGGAGAAATTATCTGGTTCTGGTACCGGAGCAGTCTACGATGCAGACGCAGAAGGAACTGGTGCAGCTGCATCCGGCCCGGGGGCTTTTGAATGTGGATGTACTGAGTTTTAAAAGACTGGCTTTTCGGATTTTTCAGGAGACAGGGGGCGCGGAGCAGCCGCTGCTGGAGGAGACCGGAAAGAGCCTGGTGGTGCAGAGGGTAGCTCAGGAACAGAAGAAAAAGCTGGGCTTTCTGGGCGGGCAGATGAAGAAGCAGGGGTATATCCATGAGGTAAAATCGCTGATTTCCGAGCTGATGCAGTATGAGGTGGAACCCTGGAAGCTGGAAATCCTGGGGGAGCTGGCAGAGAAAAAGCCGTTGCTGGCCGGGAAATTAAAGGATCTTCAGATTTTGTATGAAGGGTATCAGGAGTTTCTCTCTGAGCGGTTTCTGACGGGGGAGGAGATGCTGGATGCGGCGGCAGACCGGGCGGGAGCTTCGGAAAAGCTTGCGGATACCTGGGTAGTGCTGGATGGATTCACCGGTTTTACACCGGTCCAGCACCGTCTCCTGCGGGAATTGCTGAAACGGTGTCCCAAAGTCACGGTGCTTCTTACGCTGGATGACAGAGAGGATCCCTATCACTGCAGAGGGATCCACCGGCTGTTTGCCCTGACTCAGCAGACTGTTCATACGTTATGTGTGCTGGCGAAGGAAGCGGGGACGGAGATCCTGGAAGAGATCCGGGTAAAAAATCCCGGGAAGGATCGCTTTGCAGGGGCGCCGGAGCTGGCTTTCCTGGAGCAGAATTTATTCCGGTACGGAAGAAAAAAATGGGAAGGAGTCCCGGAGAAGATCCATCTGCGGGCGGCGGAGCATCCGCTGGCGGAAATGCGGGAAATTGCAGGACAGATCCGCTATCTGGTAAGGACAAAGGGATACCGCTACAGAGAAATCGCTGTGGTCACTGCGGATCCGGAGGCCTACCGGACCTGGGCAGACAGAGCATTTACAGAAGCGCAGATCCCGTTTTTTCAGGATGAAAAGCATACGGTACTTTTAAATCCTTTTGTGGAATATATCCGGGCGGCTGTCGATCTGGCGGTGCAGAATTTTCGCTATCCGGCAGTATTCCGTTTCCTGCGGACCGGTCTTTCCCCGCTTGCGGAGGAGGAGATCGATGAGCTGGAAAATTATGTGATCGCACTGGGGATCCAGGGGATAAAACAGTGGAAGGAACACTGGGTGCGCCGGTACAGAGGTTTTCCGGAAGGAAAGTCGGAGGAGATTAACAGGATCCGGCTGAAGTTTCTGGACAGCGTGGAAGAGTTTGTCCGGGAAATCCGGAAGAAAGGAAATACGGTGAAGGAGGATACCAGGATCCTCTATGAGCTGATAGAAAAAGGAAATCTGTGTGAACAGATCGCGGAGCGGGGCAGGGTTTTTGAGGAACAGGGGGAAGCAGCTCTGGCCAAAGAATATGCCCAGATTTACGATCTGGTGATTGGACTTTTTGATAAGCTGGCCGATATTCTGGGAGAGGAAGAACTTTCCCTTGCAGAGTATCAGCAGCTTCTGGAGGCCGGACTTCTGGAAGCGCAGGTGGGAATCATCCCTCCTATGATCGATCAGGTGATGGTGGGGGATATGGAGCGGAGCCGTCTTGGGAAAATCAGGGTTCTTTTCTTTGCGGGGATGAATGAGGGACTGATTCCCCGGCAGAGCGGAAGAGGAGGGATCCTTTCGGAGGGGGATC
>URYM01000066.1 GCA_900552095.1 uncultured Blautia sp.
CAGATGTGTATAAGAGACAGCCTCCGGCCCCTACTCTGCCTGCGCTCCCTTTATTCAGCAGTACCGGGCGAAGGATCCGGATGTAAAGTTCGTGATGTCTGCGGCATGTTTCAGTAAAGAGTTCCTGGAACTGGCCGGAAAAGACGGGGAAGGCGTTTTGATCGGAACCAGCTTCTTCTACGGCAGCGAGGATGAGAAGGTTAAGAGCTTTTCTGAGAAGTATACCGAGATCTACGGTTCAGAACCCAGTACTTTTGCAGCTCAGGTTTATGACGGAACAAATGCGATCCTTTACGCGATTGAAAAAGGAGAATCTGCAGACCGGGCAGATATTGTGAAGAATCTGGCAGATACAGACTTCAAGGGCGTTACCGGAAAGATCACCTTTGATGAGGAAGGCAACTGTCCCAAGGAGCAGGTTCTGCTGGAGATCAAAAACGGCGCGTACACGGAGATCCCGGGCGTGCTTAAGAGTCAGGCAGACTGGGAAGAGAGCAGGGGATTTGCAAAGTAGGCAGAGAATGACAGGGCGGCGGGAAGACAGCCGGGACAGCGGAAGTCGTCCCGGTAGCTGCCCGGAAGTGGGGTGACGGTATGGTTTTAGAGCAGGTAATGAACGGCATTATGCTGGGCATGGTATATGCACTGATCGCGGTAGGTTATTCTCTTGTTTTCGGGATCCTGCGGCTTTTGAATATGGCTCACGGCGCGATCTATGCGTTCGGAGCGCATATGGCTCTGTTTGCGGTGGCGATGAACTGGGGGCTTCCCGCAGCGATGATCTTTGCAATCGTTACCACCGGCATTTTGGAAATGCTGATGGACACGGTGATTCTGGCTCCTTTAAGGGCCAAAAATGCACCGAATATCACCTGTCTGATTTCGGTAATCGGTGTATCTTATATCATTCAGAATCTTCTGATGATTGTTTTTGACAGTACGAAGAAAACGTTTCCAAAACTTTTTGATTTCGGAAATGTGGAAATCTTCGGAGTGACGCTCACGAGCGCTCAGATTTCCATGTTTCTGATCGCACTTGCCTTTCTGGTACTCCTGACCCTGATCGTGAATCACACGAAGATCGGTCTGGCCATGAGAGCTTCCAGGGAGAATCCCAAGGCGGCAAACCTGATGGGGATTGATGTAAGAAGAGTCGTTACCTTTACCTTTTTCCTGAGTGGTATGTGTGCGGCGGTGGCAGGTGTCCTGGTATCCGGATATTATCAGATGGTGTACTGCACCATGGGCGTGGAGGCCGGACTGAAAGGATTTTCCGCAGCGGTGCTGGGCGGTATCGGCGTTCTCTACGGATCTGTTGTGGGCGGTGTGATTGTCGGCGTGGCGGAGGCTTTGGCGGTGGCTTTCCTGGGCGGAAGCTTCCGGAGTGCGACTGCTTATATCGTACTGTTCCTGGTGCTTCTGATCCGTCCGTCCGGACTGTTTGGCAAAGATAACATCGATAAGGTGTAGGGAGGAGGAAGTGATGAAACGTCTGACAGGTTTGTATGAGAAAATCACAGATTTCCTCGGAAAGAATAAAAAGATCGTAATCCCTGTAACTTATCTTCTTTTGGCCAGCGTGCCCTTTCTCGGGGTAAGTCAGTACTTTATCCGGGTTTTATGTCTGATCGGAGTGTACTCGATCCTGACCTTAAGTCTTAATCTGATCGCAGGGTATATGGGGCAGACCTCCATGGGACATGCGGCGCTTTACTGCCTGGGCGGATATTTTTCCGCACTGCTGGGATCGAAGCTGGGATGGCCCTTCTGGATCACAATTCTCTTCGGTGTGCTGGGAGGCGCGCTGGGCGGACTGATTCTGGGACTTTCGACTATGCGGCTCTCCGGTTCCTATCTGGCGGTGATCACGCTCGCCTTTGCCGAGGTGGTGGAGATGGTGGTGCTGAACTGGAACGATGTGACAAACGGGCCTCTGGGAGTCAGAAATATTCCCCGTCCCAGCATTTTCGGCTGGGAGCTTACCACATCAAACGGAGGATTCTACTGGCTGATGCTCGTGCTGGTCACGGTGGCGATCCTGGTGAGCCTCTGTGTGGTGAACTCCAAGTTTGGCCGGGCGGTCAGAGCGATCAAGGAGGATGAACTGGCAGCGAAGCTGATGGGAGTACATACGGCGGCCTACAAGGTAAAAACAATCGTCCTCTCCGGGGCACTGGCCGGTATGGCGGGCGCTTACTACGCCTCCATGAACCGTTACATTGATGCCAATACTTTTAACTTTGATGTGTCCATGACGATCCTCTGTATCGTGATCTTCGGAGGTCTGGGTTCTATCCCGGGCATGATTGTGGGATCCGTTCTCCTGATCGCATTTCCGGAAGTGCTGCGAGCGCTGTCTGACTACCGGTTTGTAGTATATGGTCTGCTTCTAATCTTCATGATGCGGTTCCGTCCCCAGGGACTTCTGGGAGGACTCAGCAGAAAGCCCTACCGGCTGCCGAGAGGCGTGCGAAGGCCGGAACAGGAAGCAGAACCGGGAAAGCAGGTGAGATGATGGCATTACTGGAAGTAAAAGGGATTACAAAGGTTTTCGGCGGTCTGGTGGCCGTGGAAAAGGTGGAATTTAAGGTAAATGAAGGCGAGATCGTCAGTATCATCGGACCCAATGGCGCCGGGAAGACCACTATTTTTAATATGCTCACCGGTGTCTATAAGGTAAATGACGGAACGATTGAATTCGAGGGAAAAGAGATCCAGAACAGGCAGCCCAGAGATATTGTGAAGGCGGGGATTGCCCGGACCTTTCAGAATATCCGTCTCTTCCCCACCATGCGTGTGATTGAAAATGTGCTGGTGGGAGAACACATCCATGTGAATTATAATTTTCTGGATCTTCTGTTTAAGACGAAGAAGTACAGGGAAGAGGAGAAGAAAGCGGCAGAAAATGCCATCGCTCTTCTGGAGTCGCTGGAGCTGGGAGACCAGATCGATAATTATGCGAAAAACCTTCCCTATGGAATGCAGCGGAAGCTGGAAATCGCCCGGGCGATCGCGACAGATGCCAAGCTGATCATTCTGGACGAGCCGGCGGCGGGGATGAACCCCCAGGAGTCGGCGGAATTAAAAGAGTTTATCCTGAAATTGCGGGAACGGGGACAGACGATCCTTCTTATCGAACATGATATGAGCGTGGTAATGGATATTTCCGACCGGATCTATGTGATCGATCACGGCAGAAAGATTGCGGAGGGACTTCCGAAGGAGATTGCGGTAAATCCCCAGGTGATCACAGCTTACCTTGGAAGCGGAGGTGTGAAAAAAGATGACGACACAGAAAAAGAAAATTCTTGAGATCCGGGATCTGCACACGTATTACGGAAGCATCCATGCGCTGAAAGGGATTGACCTGGATGTATATGAGGGAGAACTGGTTACGCTGATCGGAAGCAACGGGGCGGGAAAGAGCACCACCCTGGGAAGCATTACAGGCATTGTACCGGCCAGCAAAGGGACGATCCTCTTTGACGGGACAGATATTACGAAGAAGAAGCCCTCGGATATTACGAAGCTGGGGATCGGTGTATCCCCGGAGGGGCGGGAAGTGTTCGGCGGACTGAGTGTGGAGGAAAATCTCAGGATCGGAGCTTACACGCGGAAGGATGCCAAAGAAATTGCCGCTTCTTTTGCGGAGGTTTATGAACTTTTCCCCAGGCTGGCGGAGAGGAAGAAGCAGTCTGCGGGAACGCTCTCCGGCGGTGAACAGCAGATGCTGGCCGTGGGCAGGGCGATGATGAGCATGCCGAAGCTTCTGCTTCTGGATGAGCCTTCCATGGGTCTGGCGCCCAATCTGGTTGACCTGATCTTTGAGCTGATCTTAAAGATTAATAAGAGGGGAACGACGGTGCTTCTGATCGAGCAGAATGCCAATATGGCGCTTCAGATTGCCGACAGAGGTTATGTACTGGAGACCGGGCGGGTGACGATGACGGACGAAGCGAAAAAACTGCAGGCAAATGATGATGTGCGCAAGGCATATCTGGGTTCTGTGGGATAAGGGAGGCGGAAGGTATGAATAAATGGTATATCCCGGATGCCTACTATCCGGGCGTGTCCGGGGGAAAAACGTATGTAAGCCACGAGGCGGTCTGCTTTTTAAATGAGTCCTGCCGGGATGCACAGGTGAAAATGACGCTGTATTTTGAAGACCGGGAGAAAATGGAAGGATTTTCTGTCCTGATTCCGGGAGAAAGGACACTGCACGTAAGGCTGGATCAGCTGACCGGGGAGAAAGGACAGAAGATACCGGTGGATACGCCTTATGCGATTGTGATTGAGAGCGAGTCGATGCTGACGGTTCAGTACACCCGGGTAGATACGACGCAGGCAGAACTGGCTATTTCCACCACCATGGTGCAGAAAGGAGAGCAGGGATGAATATTGACAGAAATTATGAAACCGCGAAGGAGATCTACGCTGCGTACGGGGTAGATACGGACCAGGTACTGGAGAAGATGAAGGAGATTCCCCTCTCTGTCCACTGCTGGCAGATCGATGATCTGACAGGGTTGGAGGACTTTGAAGGAAAACTGACCGGAGGGATTGCGGCTACGGGAAACGCGGGAGGAAAACCCAAGTCCGTGGAGGAATATTTTGCACAGCTGGAGCAGGCACTTGCCCTGATTCCGGGAAAAAAGAAGGTTGCGGCTCATGCGATCTACCACACGGCGGGAAAGGGCGTGGACCGGGATCAGATTGAGCCGGAACATTTCACCCGGTGGGTAGAATTTGCCCGCCAGATGGGAATCGGCCTGGATTTTAATCCCACTTACTTCAGCCATCCCAGAAGTGAGGATGGATTTACTCTTTCCAGCGCGGATGAAGAGAACCGCAGGTTCTGGGTGGAACACGGGAAACGCTGCCGGAGGATAGGGGCATATTTTGGAAAAGAACTGGGACAGACCTGCTACACAAACCACTGGATCCCGGACGGGTATAAGGATATCACTGTGGACAAGCTGGGGCCGAGAAAGCGGCTGGAGCAGTCTCTGGATGAGATTTTTGCGGAGCAGATCGATCCCCGGTATAACGTGGATTCGGTGGAGAGCAAGCTCTTCGGTCTGGGAAGCGAGTCTTATGTGACGGGTTCCCATGAATTTTACAGTAACTATGTGGCGCACAAAAAGAACTGTATCATCTGTATGGATGCGGGGCATTTTCATCCCACAGAAGTGATTTCTTCCAAGCTCAGTTCCTATCTGGCTTTTGATCAGGAGATCATGCTGCATGTGAGCCGCCCGGTGCGCTGGGACAGCGACCATGTGACGATTCTGGATGATGAGACGAAGGCGATCATGGAAGAAATCGCCCGGTGCGACGCTTTTGATAAAGTACATATTGGACTTGACTTCTTTGACGGGAGCGTGAACCGCATAGCGGCCACGGCGATCGGGGGGAGAAGCGCAAAGAAAGCCATTCTTCTGGCTCTTCTGCAGCCCACGGAGGAATTAAAAGCGGCGGAGCGGGAGGGGAACTTCACGAAGCGGCTTGCTCTTCTGGAAGAGGTAAAAGCGCTGCCTTTTGGCCTTGTCTGGGCAAAATACTGTCAGGAATGCGGCTGTCCGCAGGATGACTGGATCCGGGCTTATTAAGAAAGAGGGAGAGATACATGAAGGAAATTAGGATTGCAGGAACAGACCTTGCCTTAAGTCCCATCGGGCTGGGGACGGTAAATGCCGGTATTGCCTGGGATCATGAGGATGCTTTTCGGATTTTTGACAGTTATCTTGCGGCCGGGGGCAATCTGATCGACACGGCTCATGTGTACTCGGACTGGATCCCCGGAGAGACTGCCCGTTCAGAGCGGGTGGTGGGGGACTGGATCCGGAACCGCGGGAAAAGAGAGGATTTCATCCTTATGACCAAGGGCGGCCATCCCAGGAGTGAGACGATGCAGATCAGCCGTCTCTCCCGCGAGGAAATGACAGAGGATCTGGACGGCAGCTTAAAGAAGCTGGGGGTAGACTGGATCGATATTTATTTTTATCACAGAGATGATATCAATCGGCCGGTGGAAGAACTGATTGAGACGATGGAGGATTTCCGCCGGGCTGGAAAGATCCGCTATTACGGATGTTCCAACTGGACGACAGAGCGTATGCGGGAAGCGGATGCATACTGCCAAGAGAAAGGGTACAGGGGCTTTGTAGCCAATCAGGCCATGTACAATATCGGTGTGGCGCAGATGAATCCGTTTCCGGATCCCACGATGGTGGTCTGTGATGAGGAGATGCTGGATTATCACCGGAATTCAGATAATCTGCTGATGCCCTATATGGGTGTGTGCAGCGGATTCTTCCACAAGTTAAAGGCGAAAGGACTGGAGGCGGTGAAGGACAGCTGTTACAACACGGATGGAAACCTGCGCCTGGCAGAAGGCATTTACCGTCTGTGTGAGGTGAGAGGAATTACCATTACGCAGGCGCTTCTCGGATTCTTTTCGGTTATGGATATTCCGGCGCTGCCGCTTGCGGGCGCCAGCAGTCTAAAGCAGCTGGCAGAATTAAATGAAACTCTGAGCACAGAATTTTGTGCAGAAGAATATAAATTTTTATAAGGGAGGATACGACCATGATGAAGACAGAAAAAAAAGAAGAGAGAGCACAGTACAGCAAAAAGGATACTTATACTTATGAAGAAGTCCGTCCCATGATCGAGGCGGCCATCGAAGATAGAGCGCGGTATTTGGGATTCTTCTATAAAGTAATGCCCAGGGACCTGTTTGATAAATATGCAAAAAAGGCGCTGTATGCCTATGGAGAATACAAGGCTCTGGGTATGGGAGCCGGACAGGGGCATGAGGGAGATCCGGCCGGGCTGGCTGATTTCCTGGTATCCTGCAACAGCGTAGCCAACACGCTGGCGGTTGGAAATCATGTGTGCGAGAAGACGGATGAATTTACTACCGTGAGAATGGAAGGAAAATGTGCGCTGGTTCAGGGCTGGGAAAAGATGGGGCTTTCTCCCGAAGAAGTGGAATATCTCTGCGATATTGCCAGCTACGGAGATTACGGTCATGCCAACGCTCTGGATCTGCAGGGAACCTGGCTGTGCACAAGCGCTCAGAAGGGCTGCGATTACTGTGATTTTAAGATCGAGAAATTAAAAGAGAAAACAATCGTATAAATGAAGTGACAGATTCGGGCTGTTTGCTGCCGCGCTGGGGGAGGAGGAGATTTCAGAGAGAAGATTCCTTTCACGGCGCGGCAGTCTGTATAAGAAGGAGAAGAGAATGAAGACGATACGTTTGGGGAACAGCGCTATTGAGGCGTCTGAGATTGCGGTCGGCTGCATGCGGATCTGCAGGAAGACGGTGGATGAGGCAGAGCGGCTGGTTCTGACGGCTCTGGAGCAGGGCATCAATTATTTTGATCATGCGGATGTATACGGGTTTGGCGCTTCGGAAGAATATTTCGGAGAAATTTTAAAGAGGCATCCGGGGCTGAGGGAGAAGATCTTCCTTCAGAGTAAATGTACGCTGATCCGGGATCAGGAAAAGACACTGTATCTGGATACTTCAAAGGAACATATTGTAAAATCCGTGGAGGACAGCTTGAGGAGGCTGGGGACAGACTATCTGGATACGTATCTTCTGCACCATCCGGATACGCTGATTGAGCCGGAAGAGGTGGCAGAGGCCTTCGATCTTCTGAGAAGACAGGGAAAGGTGAGATATTTTGGGGTCAGCAACTTTAAGACCATGGATCTGGCGTTTCTCCAGTCTTTCCTGGATCAGAAGCTGATCGTAAATCAGATGCAGCTGGGAGTGGCGCACACCGAGGTGATTGACGCGAATAATTCAATTAAACTGAATGATGAGGATAATATTGAACACAATGGTTCTGTGCTTACCTATATGCGGATGAAGAAGATGACGCTGCAGGCCTGGTCTCCTTTCCAGGTGAGGTTCTACGGCGGGATTTTTATGAAGGATGCTTCTTATCCGATTCTGAATCAGACGGTAAACCGTATGGCAGAGGAAAAGGGAGTTCTCCCGGAGGCGGTTGCTATTGCATGGATCCTGCGGCATCCTGCCCGGATCCAGCCTATGGCGGGAACTACCAATCCGGAACATTTAAAGGCAATCTGCAGCGGGTGCGGAATCGAACTGACCCGGGCGGAGTGGTATGAAATTTACCGGGCGACTCTGACAGATGAGGGAAGAGTCCAGCTGGGCAATTCTGTCAGCGGCGGGGTGAA
The DNA here is from genome assembly GCA_900552095.1 of uncultured Blautia sp. Lineage (GTDB taxonomy): Bacteria > Bacillota > Clostridia > Lachnospirales > Lachnospiraceae > Egerieimonas. Next base: position 8,218 of record URYM01000066.1, read on the forward strand.
AAAATAGAGAAGGAGGAAACCTATGCCGTACTTAATGGGAATCGACAACGGAGGAACTTTTGTAAAAGCCGGTATTACAGATGAGCGGGGAAGAATGCTGGCGGTGGCGAGAGAGCCGGTACATAATCTGACGCCGAAACCGGGTTTTGCGGAGCGGGATATGGAGGAGCTGTGGCGGCAGAATGTGAAAGTGATCCGAAGAGCGGTGGAGGAAGCGGGAATCGCCCCGGAAGAGATCAAGGGGATTTCTTTTTCCGGACACGGGAAAGGGCTTTATCTGACAGACCGGTCCGGACATCCGGTTTACCGGGGGATTCTGTCCACAGATACCCGGGCCTGGGAATACGTAAAGCGCTGGAAGGAGGACGGAACAGCGGCGAAGGTATTTGAAAAAACCTTTCAGGAAATCCTGGCCTGTCAGCCGGTCAGTCTTCTGGCCTGGATCCGGGATCATGAGAAGGATGTTCTGGAAAAGGCTGATTATATTTTTTCGGTCAACGATTATATCCGCTTTCGCCTGACCGGGGAGGCTGCCGGGGAATATACGGTGCTTTCCGGGGGGAATCTGGTAAATCTCTCCACATGTTCGTATGATCCGGAACTCCTGGAACTCTTTGGACTGGAAGAGATCCGTGGAAAAC
>URYM01000067.1 GCA_900552095.1 uncultured Blautia sp.
AAGATCGTCGGCAGCGTCAGATGTGTATAAGAGACAGACTGCAAACTGCTCTTTCATTTTTCCAAAATCCATGCACATCAGCGAAGGTGCAAATGTTACCATAACTTTTTCTCCCTCTCTTTACAAAATAGAAATCTCATCCAGATCCAGCTCTTCCTCTTCACTCTCCGGCTCTTCTGCCGGCATTTCCGGATCTGTCAGAAATGTATGTATCACATCCTCTGCGGTATCAGCTTTCATAAGCTGGCTTACCACTGCATCATTTCCCAGCTTTTTCGAGAACATGGCCAGCATCCTCAAGTGCTCTTCCGCTCCCTGATTGTCCGCTCCCACTGCAAAGAGAATGATCACTTTTGCCCCGGTATCATCCAGGCTCTCCCACTCGATCTCCTGATCCAGTACAGCCACTGCCACGCCGGGTGTTACCACCGCTTCGCTTCTCCCGTGGGGGATTGCAATATAATTTCCGATTCCGGTCTCTCCGATCGCTTCTCTCTCATAGACGTCCCGGATATAAACCTCTTTATCCCGGATCGTTCCGGCTTCCAAAAGCATCTCCGCCATCGCGTCCAGCGCCTCCGCCTTATTCTGTACTTTCAGATGTACTGCGATTGCCTTCGGATTCAATACCTCTGTAAATTCCATTGCTCTCTCCTCCTCAGCTGGCCGCCTCTACCACTTCTTTTGCCTTGGCCATCAGCTTGTTCGGCGCTTTGATCGCCACGTCTGTGGGAACCTGGATGATCCGCTTTCCGTCGAAACGCTCCCGGTCTGCAATCTTCACATCAATTGCCAGGATCACAATATCGGCCGCTGCAATTTCCTCATCTGTCAGCGCATTTTCTTTTCCGATGCTTCCCTGGGTTTCAAATCTTGCCTCGAATCCCGCCTTCTCTGCCGCCTTCTCCAGCTTTTCCTGAGCAATGTAAGTATGGGCGATTCCTACCGTACATGCACAAACTCCAACAACTTTCATTTTATATTCCTCCTTTATAATCTCCTGCTCGGATGTCTTTGTTCTTCATGGCTTTACTATACCATCCGTCCCCCGCAAACAGAAGTCCAGAAGCTTTCAACTTCTTTTGCAGAGCGCTGGACTAAAAAAGGGCGCAAAAAAACTGCCGGAAAATGTACCTGATACATCTTACAGCAGTCTCGCTTTACTTTTTATCTTAATTCTCTCTGTTTCCCCTCAACATCCGTTTCAGCTGCTTCCAGAATACCGGAAACAGGAAACACAGAATACAGAAAAGCAGAATTCCATTCTCTGAAAAGAGGGAGGAAAGCTTTCCGAGAATCACTCCCACAACACAAAAATCGGTATCAGAAAAAGCAGTACCGGACAGATTCAGAATCCCCGTCACAGGCATTACACTTAAAGAAAGAAGGGAAATCAGCACACCGTGGGCAAAAGAGCCGATCACACAGCCCCGGATCCCGCCCTCTGCATTGGCAAAAACTCCCGCAGTCCCCCCACAGAAGAAATGAGCTACCACCCCCGGCACGATCACCGCAACTACCTGTCTGTCCCCCCATCCGTTGACCGCCATAAGGGCTGCCATAACGGCAAGCCCGCCCAGAAATGACAGAAGAAAACCGATCATAACTGCATTGGGCGCATAGGAAAACAGCACCGGACAGTCCACCGCCGGTTTCGCATGCGGCACCAGTTTCCGGGCAATCCCCTTAAATGCCGGAACAATCTCAGCCACTACCAGGCGCACTCCTGCCAGAATAATATAGAGCGCTCCGGAAAATTTTGCTCCCTGAACCAGTGCATACGTGATCCAGTTCTGATACCCCTCAGAAGCATAAGACAGATCCAGTTCGGCCAGATCAAACCGGCTCGCCGCAATTCCAGTTACGACCAGAAAAGCCGCAGTCATCATGATAAAAACACTCACTGTGGAATCCCGCATAAAAGACAGCCTGGCCGGAAAACGGATTTCTTCCGTGGATCTTATCTTCTCCCTGTTTTTTCCGGCCGCCAGCTGCGCAGTCTTCGCCGCTGCCAGATATCCCACCGTAGAAAAATGACCCAGGGCAATTTTATTTCCTCCGGTTATCTTTTCCATCTCTTTCTCTGCCAGAGCCGGCATCAGCGCCATCAAAAGTCCCAGCATCAGAGAACCGGCAAGGATCAGCCGCCAGCCCTCCACTCCACTGATCCGGAGAACTACAGTCAGAAGCCCCGCCATATAAAGCGTGTGATGTCCGGTCAGAAAAATATAGGGAAGCGCTCCAAAGCGGGCGATCACAAGATTCGCCAGCATACCCCAGAACATGATCATCGTCACCTCCGAAGCATACTGGCTCGTACTGATCGCTCCCACAGCTTCCATGTTGGGAACCACTCCCTGGATGTTAAAATCCAGATTAAATAAGACGCCGAAATCTTTCAGTGTCCCATTCTGAAGAAAATCAGCCCCGATGGTCAGGAGTACAAATCCTACGATCGTAGTAACCGTTCCCTTGATCACATGATCCACCGGCTTCTTCTGCAAAATCAGTCCCAGCAGCACGACCATCCCCACAAGAAGCGCCGGAGTGGCCATCACCTCGCTGATGGCTGTAAATACCCTCATCTTTTTCCTCCTTACATTTAAGTCTTTTCCAGACGGGCTCTTAAAATCTCGCAGACTTCCTGCGCATCCGCTGCCCTGGTCAGTTCATCGATATACGCCGCTTTAGAAAGGGCAGTCCGTATATCCCGGATGATTCCGATATGTTTTGTCTGATCTTCCGCCGCCAGACACAGGATTACCCTCGCCCGCTTCCCATGTTCAAACTGGATCCCTTCCGGGGCAACGGCCAGCGACAGATCCAGATGTTTCACCCCGTCGTCCGGTCTGGCATGGGCAAGAACCAGATCCTTCGTGACAAACATATAGGGACCCGCTTCCACCATACGGGCAATAATTGCTTCCACATATCTTTTTTTAATACTGCCGCAGGCCAGAAGAGGCTCTGCCGCCGCACAGATCGCCCTCTCCCAGGGCTTTTCCTCTTCCTGCAGCTGACTTTCTTCTCCCCGTTTTCTTCCTGAACTTTCCAGAAACAAAACCTTATTCTCTGTCAGGAAATCGGTCAGTCTCCACACATTCGGATTCAACACCGGCTGTTCCTCCGGGCTCTCCGCAAAAAAGCGGTCCAGATCACAGCGCAGTTCCCTGTGCCTTTCCTCCGGCACATATTTTTTCACCACCCGAAAAAGCGCATCCGTGTCCACAAAGCCAAATCTTCCCCGTATCACCGGATGGTTCAGGATATTTCTGCGGTCAAAATCATTCAGAATAGGGTTCACCACAATAACAGGGACCAGCGCTTTCAGCCGGACAGAAGATACGATAATATCGCAGATATTCTGAGGATTGACAAGCTCGGAGGCCGCCGCCACTCCCACAATCTTCGCTCCCGGAAGGATCCTCCCCAGTTCATGGCTGATCATATTTCCCGTAGCCACACCGCTCATGCAGACCACCAGGATCCGAAGCTCCTTCCCGCCTGATCTTGCCGATTTCAGATGAGCGCCAAAATGCAGCGTCAGATAAGAAACCTCACTGTCTGAGATCTGAACCCCGATCTGCTGTTCCAGATACTGGGCGGTCTGGCGCACCACGTCAAAAATATAAGGATATTCCCTTTTAATATCCTCCGCCATCAGATTCCCGATCTGGATGCCGAAGCGGTAACGATAGATAGAAGCCTCTATGTGGCGGTACAGATCCTGGATCAGCCCGTCTTTCGGCTCAAAGATCACACAGGCAAGGCGCTCAAACTCCGCCACCAGATTTCTGGAAATTTCCATCAGAGATTCATTTACCCCTTCTGTCTTCTCCTCCCCGGAGCAGGAAGCCAGTCTGCCCCCCAGAAAATGGAGCGTCAGATATATTTTTTCTCTCTCGATCAGCTTTGGAAAGTATCTGGCCACCAGCCCATATTCCCTTGACTCTTTTACCTTCCCGATGCTCACATCTGAAAAGTATAATTGATCTTCTCCCCGCTCCATAATGGGGATCATCACCGCAAGTGCCAGCATATCATTTCTTACATAGCTGACCTTCAGTTCCCGCTCTACCTGTTCAATCTGTTTTAAGTAGGGCTCCGCCTCTTCCATATGGATAAAGCCCAGCTTCCCTGCTGAGAAAAGAGGTTCCAGCATGCTGAAATACAGGAAAAAAAGAGCCCGCGCCCGGATTGTATCTCCATCGATCCAGTAGCCTCTCTTTTTCTCATAACCAATTCCCAGCTGATAAGCGTGAAGCGAAGTGATCACTGCCTGCAGATCTGTAAAAATTGTATTTCTGCTCACCATACAGGTATTCATCAGATCTTCCACATAAACCGGGGGTTCCGAAGCCATGATCTGACACACAATGATCCTCACGCGCTCTCCCGGCGTAAAAATATAATCTTCCTTGGGCGTTTCCAGAGCCAAAGCGGATTCCAGCGCAAGCTTTTCCTCCTCCAGAAATGGCTGCACCCTTCCCCGGATCACCCGGAGAAGCGGAAGTTTCTTCATAGCCAGCCACCCGTCCGCCTTGTCCAGCTCATTGTAAACCGTCCGGACAGACACGGATAATTCAGCCGCGATCTCCTTTATGGTAAGTTCACTGCTTCCTTTTAAAATCATGGTTATAATTTTCTGTGTACGCTCATTTAAATAACCGACTGCCATAGCATTACCGCATCTCCAATACCTGTTTTAACTTCTCCGCCGCCAGATCAGAATCTGTGAGATCCTCCAGTCCGATCACCGGCATATCCCTGTAATCTGCTTCCAGTTCTTCCGACACAACAAACAGATCTGCCTTCCCGGTAAAAATATCCGCCAGCGCTCCGAACAGCACCTCAATCCCGCTGATCCCCAGAGTTTCCAGCGCCTCTTCTACCGTCATCTGCATCAGAAGCGAAGTCCCAACTCCATTTCCGCAGCAGCACATAATTTTCTGAATTTTTTGTTCCATATTCCTGACTCTTTCTCATTTTTATCCTCATTATACCGAAAGGCGTCCTTTTGTACAAGCCGAAAAAAACTACGTGAAATCAAACAGGGAAATCTGATTGGACTGGGGAACATCCCCCAGCAGATGAAGATCATCCATCAGGTCAATCACTGTCTTGCTGACTTTGGTGCGATCGCGGAAATCATCCTTGGACAGGAATTCTCCCTGCTTCGCAGCCTCCTCCACAGCATTAGCCGCATTATCACCCAGCCCTTCAATGGAATCCAGAGAAGCCATCAGCTTATTCTCTATGATCTGAAAACGGTGCGCCTTCGCCCGGTAAATATCAATGGGCATAAATTCCAGCCCCCGGGCGTACATCTCCTGCACGATTTTCATATCTTTCATTGTATCCTTCTCTTTTGGCGTCAAGGTATCTGCCCGCCGTCTATAATCCGCCATATGGTACTCCAGCCGCTCTCTCCCCAGACACATCAGCTCGTAGGAAAAGGAAGATGCACGGATGGAAAAATATGCCGCATAGTAAGCCAGGGGATAGAAAATCTTGAAATATGCGATTCTCCATGCCATCATAACGTAAGCCGCTGCATGCGCCTTCGGGAACATATACTTAATCTTCTTACAGGACCAGATATACCAGTCTGGTACCCCGTGTTCCACCATCTCTGCTTCCTGATCCGGCTTTAGTCCCTTTCCCTTCCGCACCGACTCCATAATCTTAAAGGAATGTTCACTGGGAAGTCCCTTATTGATTAGATACGTCATAATATCGTCACGGGTACAGATCGCCGTAGAAATTGTAGCCTTTCCCTCCTCGATCAGCGTCTGTGCATTTCCCAGCCACACATCCGTCCCGTGAGACAGGCCGGAAATACGGATTAGATCCGAAAAGCTGGTAGGTTTCGTATCCTGAAGCATCTGAATGACAAATTCTGTGCCAAATTCCGGAATGCCCAGAGATCCCAGCGGGCAGCCTCCAATATCTGCAGGCTCGATCCCCAGCGCTTTCGTGCTGGAAAACAGGGACATAACCTCCTTATTGTCCAGCGGAATCGTCTTCGCATCCAGTCCGGTCAGATCCTCCAGCATCCGGATCATCGTGGGATCATCGTGTCCCAGAATATCCAGCTTCAACAGATTCTTGTCAATCGAGTGATACTCAAAATGGGTCGTAATAATGTCCGTGGTCATATCGTTCGCCGGATGCTGGATAGGCGTAAAGGAACAGATATCCTCACCGTGCGGCAGAACAACGATTCCTCCCGGGTGCTGCCCTGTCGTCCGGCGCACCCCGGTACATCCCTGTACAATCCGATCAATTTCACAATTTCGCTTATGGACGCCCCTCTCTTCAAAATAATTTTTCACATACCCGAACGCTGTCTTATCTGCCAGCGTTCCGATCGTCCCCGCCCGGAACGTATGTCCCTCTCCAAAGATTACCTCTGTATATTTGTGCGCATTACTCTGATATTCTCCGGAAAAATTAAGGTCAATATCCGGCTCCTTGTTTCCCTCGAATCCCAGAAACGTCTCAAAAGGAATATCAAAGCCTTCTTTCACCAGCGGTTCCCCGCAGACCGGACAGGTTCGGTCCGGCATATCGCAGCCTGCTTTCCCCAGCTCCGCGTAATGCTTTACCTCAGGCGAATCAAAATCGCTGAAATGGCATTTTTTGCAATAATAATGCGGCGCCAGAGGATTTACCTCCGTAATTCCGGACATCGTTGCCACAAAAGAAGATCCTACAGAACCACGGGAGCCCACCAGATACCCGTCTTCATTTGACTTCCATACCAGTTTCTGGGCAATAATGTACATAACCGCATAACCGTTGGAAATAATAGAAGTCAGTTCCCGCTCCAGACGGGCCGCCACGATCTCCGGCAGAGGATCCCCGTACATCTCGTGAGCCTTATTGTAACAGATATCCCGCAGATCCTGATCGGAATTTTCAATAACCGGCGGGAACTTCCCGTCCCGGATCGGGCAGACTTTATCGCACAGATCCGCGATCTTATTCGTGTTGGTAATCACCACTTCCTCTGCTTTCTCTGCTCCCAGATAGGAAAATTCTTCCAGCATCTCTTCCGTCGTGCGCAGATAGAGCGGCGCCTGCTGATCCGCATCGTCGAACCCCTTTCCGGCCATGATGATCCGCCGGTATACCTCATCTTCCGGATCAATAAAATGTACATCACAGGTGGCTACCACCGGCTTGTCAAACTGTTCTCCCAGCTTCACAATTTTCCTGTTTATCTCTTTTAGATCTTCCTCCGTCTTAATATCATCCCGGTCCTCCCGCAGCATAAAAGCGTTATTTCCCAGCGGCTGAATCTCCAGATAATCATAGAATTTCACCAGGCGGGCGATTTCCGTCTCTGCCGCTCCCCGCAGAAGCGCCTGATACAGTTCTCCCGCCTCACAGGCTGAACCGATCAGAAGCCCTTCCTTAAACTTCAGATATACGCTCTTTGGCACCCTCGGTCTTCTGTGATAATAATTAATATGAGACTCGGAAATCAGATGATACAGATTAACCCTTCCCACCTCACTGGTGGCCAGGATAATCGCATGATACGTGGGCATTTTCTTAATATTATCCACAGACACACCGGCTTCTCTGTTTAAAGTATCCAGGTCAAAAATCTCCCGCTCTTTCAGCATCTGCACAAACCGGACAAAAATCTCTGCCGTACAGCCCGCGTCATCCACTGCCCGATGATGATTTTCCAGAGGAATGTGAAGCGCCTTCGCCACGGTGTCCAGCTTAAACCTGTTCAGCCCAGGCAGAAGAAAGCGCGCCAGTCCCACGGTATCTACATAAGTAAACTCCCGCTCCATCTCCAGCTTGCGGCAGTTTTCCAGAATGAAACTCATGTCAAAGTCTGCGTTGTGGGCCACCATCACAGCTCCTTCGGAAAATTCCAGAAAACGGGGCAGAACTTCTGAAATTTCCGGCGCCTCCATTACCATCTGATCATTGATTCCGGTCAGCTGTTCAATCTTAAAGGGAATCGGCACTTTGGGATTCACAAATTCCGAAAAACGGGAAACGATCTTCCCTTCCTCCACCCGCACTGCACCAATCTCAATAATTTTATTTTTTACGGAAGAAAATCCCGTAGTCTCAATATCAAAAACCACATAGGGCTGATCCAGAGACTGTCCTCTGCTCTCTGTCACCACACCCTTCAGGTCATCCACCAGATAAGCCTCCACCCCGTAGATTACCTTGAAATCTGAATCTTTCGGGACATGATCCTCCACATAATGGTTGGCAATGGGAAAGCCCTGCACCACTCCATGATCCGTGATCGCGATCGCCGGATGGCCCCACTCATAAGCCCGTCCCACAAGAACTCCCGCATCTGTCACCCCGTCCATATCGCTCATTTTCGTATGGCAGTGAAGCTCCACCCGCTTTCTGGGACTGTTATCTTTCCTGGAAACGGTAAAATCCGGAATCTTTTTCACGCCGGCCAGTGAACCGATGGTCAGCTCGTGGTCGAACTTGTCGATGGCCGTCACACCCTTTATCTTTAAGAAAGCACCCTTTTTAATATCTTTCACTTCATCCAGCTGATCGTTCCGCAGAAACATTTTCACCGTCATGGTATCTGTAAAATCAGTCATATTGAACATCAAAATGGTCTTCTCATTCCGGATTTCTCTGCTGTCCACACTTAAAACTTTCCCCCGGATCACCACTTCCCCCATTTCCTGGGAAATAGATTCCATGGTGATGGCTTCTTCCTCAAAATCCCGGCCATAGATCACATCCGGATGATCCGACCGTTTCAGGCTGCGCCGGAA